>JACRTZ010000180.1 GCA_014304965.1 Vulcanimicrobiota bacterium
GTTGACGATCGCCGTTTGGGGATCATGGGCGGCAGTTACGGCGGCTACATGACGATGTGGGCGGTCACGCAGACGAACCGCTTCAAGGCCGGCGTTTCGGCGGCGGGTTTGAGCAACTGGCAGAGTTACTATGGCGAAAACGGCATAGACGAATGGATGATTCCGTACTTCGGCGCCTCGGTCTACGAAGACCCGGCCGTGTATCGCAAGAGTTCGCCCATCGAGTACGTCAAGAACGCGAAGACGCCGACTTTGATCTACGTGGGCGAGCGCGACATCGAAGTCCCGGCCGCGCAATCGCTCGAGTTTTGGCACGCACTTTCAACGCTCGGGGTACCGACGACGCTCGTGATCTATCCTGGCGAAGGCCATCGGCTGCGCGATCCCGCCCACGCGCACGACGCGTCGGCGCGGACGTTAGCGTGGTTCGCGAAGTACCTAAAGTAGCTTAGGACTCGTCGGCAAGGGTACGGCGGGGCAAGGCGTACCACGCGCCGTCGCAGGCTGCGCGGTCGGCGTCGTCCAGCGTGACGTGCACGCCCTTGAGCGAGTCCTGTAACTGCTCGGGTTTGCTTGCGCCGACGATCGCGACCGTGATGCCGGGCTGATCGAGCACCCAGCGCAGGGCCACATGCGTTAGCGATTTGCCGCGCGAGGCGACGTCGGCCTTCAGCCGTTCGACCAGCGCGAGCGTCTCTTCGTGCCAATAGCGCTTGCCGTACAGCGGTCCGGAGTTGCCGCCAAACGTGAAGCGCGTTCCCGCAATCGGAGGCTGGCCCGCGCGATACTTCCCGGTGAGCATGCCGGCAGCAAGCGGGTTATAGGCCATGATCGCGAGGCCGTTAGCAACGCACGCCGGCACCATCTCGGCTTCGATGCTGCGAAACAGCACGTTGTAGCGTGGCTGCACGCTTTCGAACCGGACGATGTTCTTGAGTTCGCTCGCGCGCAGCGAGCTCATCAGCTGCCAGGCTGCGAGGTTGCTCGCCCCGGCGTACCGGATCTTGCCGGCGCGCCGCAGATCGTCGAGTCCTTGTAGCGTTTCTTCGATGGGGGTCGTGTCGTCCCAGCGATGGATCTGGTAGAGGTCGAGGTAGTCCGTCTGCAGGCGCCTCAGCGACGCGTCCACGGCGCGCATCATGTGGACGCGCGAGTTGCCGCGGTCGTTCGGGCCGGCCCCCATCGGCGCGTGAAACTTCGACGCGAGCACGAAACGGTCGCGCTTGCCGCGCATCCAGCGTCCGACGAACTCTTCCGTTTTTCCGACCGTGGTCGCGTCGTTCGGGATCGGGTACATGTCGGCCAAATCAAAGAAAAAGATGCCGTGCTCTTCCGCGACGTCCATGATGGCGGCGGACGTTTTCTCGTCGGCCTGGCCACCGAAAGTCATGGTGCCGAGACAGACGCGCGAAACGCGCATTCCGGTTCGGCCGAACTGGACGACGGGCATGGAATCCGTTGCTGTAGCGCTCACGGGACTTAGGGTCGTCAGCCGGTCCGCCCGGCCCTGCCGAACCGCCGGGCTAGCGTGCCGTCATGGCGGCCGAGGGCCGCGCAACGTACGTTTCGGGGTATTCGCCGGTCAGGCAACCCAAACACATCTCGCCGCGCTTGCGCTTTACTGCCGTTAGCAAACCCTCTTTGCTCAAATAGCCGAGCGTATCGGCGCCGATCTTCTCGCGGATTTCGTCAACGGTGAAGTTGGCGGCGATCAGCTCTTCGTGCGTCGCCATGTCCACGCCTAAGTAGCACGGGTCGATGATCGGCGGCGAGGTGATGCGCACATGGATCTCGCGGGCGCCGGCGTCGCGTAAGAGTTTGACGATGCGCGGCGTGGTCGTGCCGCGCACGATCGAGTCGTCCACCACAACGACGCGTCGGCCTTTGAGATTCTCGACGATCGGGTTGAATTTCAACTGCACGCCGCGATTGCGCATGCCTTGATCGGGGCTGATGAACGTCCGGCCGATGTAGCGGTTCTTGATTAAGCCCTCGACGTACGGCAGTCTCGCTTCCTCGGCATACCCGATCCCGCCCGGAATGGCCGAGTCGGGCACCGCCATCACCACGTCGGCGTCGACCGGATACTCGCGGGCCAATTGGCGGCCCATTTCGAGGCGCGCCATGTAGATCGAGCGGTTGTCGAGCAGCGAATCGGGCCGCGCAAAATAGATATACTCGAACATACAGAGCGCCTGGGGTTTGGGTTGCGCGATCTTTTCGCAGTGCAGGCCGTCGCCGTCCACCCACATGATTTCGCCCGGCTCGAGTTCGCGAATGAAATGGGCGCCGATCGTCGCGAGCGCGCACGATTCGGACGCGAAGACGTATCCGCCGCCGGGATTACGTCCGTAGCACAGGGGCCTCACCCCCCATGGGTCGCGAAATGCGAACAGCGCCTTTTCGGTGGACATGACGCTCGAGTAGGCGCCTTCCGCACGGCCCATCGTGTAGCGAATCTTCGCGACGAGATCGTCGCCGGGCGCCTGCACGATGGCCTTGGCGAGCACTTCGGAATCCGAGGTCGCTTGCAGCACGGTCGCCGCCGAAAGCGTTCCGCGCAAATCGTCGGTGTTGGTGAGGTTGCCGTTGTGCGCGAGCGTCACGTCGCCGAATGCAGCGCGTTCGAGCAGCGGTTGCGCGTTGACGACGACTGACGAGCCGGTGGTCGAATAGCGTGTGTGGCCGACAGCGATATAGCCGCGCAGTCGCGTCAACACGTCTTCGTCGAAGATGCCCGACAGCAGGCCCATGTCGCGGTGGCAGACGATGGTCGCACCGTCGGCGACGGCGATCCCCGCGGATTCCTGTCCCCGATGCTGCAGCGCGTAGAGCGCAAAAAACGCGAGCCTCGCGACGTCGTGGCCCGGCGCGTAGACGCCGACTACCCCGCACATAGACGACTCGTTCGGCGCACCGTTAGGGCCTCCCGCCCCTCAAAAACGGTGAATCCATCGTCC
Organism: Vulcanimicrobiota bacterium; assembly: GCA_014304965.1. GTDB lineage: Bacteria > Vulcanimicrobiota > Vulcanimicrobiia > Vulcanimicrobiales > Vulcanimicrobiaceae > Cryoxeromicrobium > Cryoxeromicrobium davisii. Next base: position 2,961 of record JACRTZ010000180.1, read on the forward strand.
CTAGCGACCCGGGCCAAACGACCGGGGTTTCGCGCGTTGCCGCCGGAGCGCTTCGTGCTACGATATTTGCGATGGCTCGACCATGGACGGTGGCGGCGGCACTGGCGGCCGGACTCTGCCTTGCCTGCCTTTCCGACGCTCGCGCTGCGACGCGTTTTGAAGCGCCGCCCGGCGGCATCGTGCCGGTCGCCGTCACGCTCGATCAGGTTCTCTCGCAAAACGAGCAAGCCTCGGGCGCCGAACCGGTGGCCTCGACCGAGCGCTGGTCATTTTCCGCTTACGGCATGCGCGGCACCGAAAGCGACGAGTATCGCGGCGACGATTATCGCGAGGCGACGACGCTCGGACCCTTTTCCTTTCAACGCGGCCGCAGCCACGGGCGTGCTTGGCGCCAGAACGCCAACGGCCTCACGCAGCTGCTCTCAAGCGTACGCGACCGCGACGCAATCAGCGCGGCTGCCCTGCGCGACGCACGCCGCTCGCACGCCGGCGTGCGCCTGCTGGGCGAGAGCGTCGCGCGGCGCGCCTATGTCGTAGCCGTTTCGCCGGCCGGCGGACGGCGTCAGTGGATCTTCTTCGACAAGGCGACCAATCTCGTTACGCGCGTTGAGTTCGCATTTCCCGACCGGCGCGTGACGATCGTCGCCGACGACTTCCGCGACAGCGACGGCATCGTCCGCGCGTGGCACCTGCACGCGACCGATTCGATCGGCAGCGAAAACGACGTTGACTGGAAGCTGGAGGCCTTCGACCCCAAGCCCGATCCCGCGACGCTCGAACTGAACGTACCCGCGAACGACCGCGTCTTCGACGAGTTTCCCGACGGCGCGAGCCGCGTGCAGATTCCCGCCCGGTTCCTGGATTCGCACGTAATCGTTCGCCTGAGCGTCGGTGGCAGGCCGCTCGACTTCTTGCTCGACTCGGGGACAAGCGACATCGTCATCGATCGCGAAGTCGCCCGGAGCCTCGGTCTCACGTTGCACGGCCGATCGAAGAACGTGACCGCCGGCGCCTACGTGCAATCGCAGGTACTCGTCCCGGAAATTCGCGTCGGCAGGCTGACCTTGCACGACGTGGCCGCGTACGGTCTGCCGTTTTCGTACCGGCCCGCTCCCGACGTGCACGTGGTCGGCATGCTCGGCTACGACTTCATCAGCGACGCCGTCATTCACGTGGACTATTTTCACCGTCACGTTGAGGCGATCGCTTACGACGCCTTTCGTCCCGAACGCCTGCGTAACGCCTCGCAACTGAACGTGACGCTCGACGATGGAGTGCCGGTCGCGCACGCCAGCATCGGCGGCGCCGGCGGACGCTTCATCGTGGACACCGGATCGGTGGAGACCGTGGTCTTCTCGCGCTTCGCACGCGAGCATCCGGCCGAGGTCGCGGACGCGGGCGGCGGTGCGGAACTGCGCGGCGCCGATCCGTACTTTTCGGCCGGAGGGGTGGGCGGGAAGCTGAAACTCGTGCCGACCCAGATCCGGGCGTTCACGTTCGCGGGCAACGTGTTTCGGGACTTCATTGTCGAGCGTGTGCGGGACGCTCCGTCGTTCGAGGTCGAGGATGCCGACGGGCTGATCGGCTATCAATTCCTACACTACTTCGACGTCTTCTTCGACTACCGGCACTCGCGGCTGATCCTGGTTCCGAACCCGCTGTTCAATCAAGCCTCGCAAGGCGGGTAGTCCTAGGCGAAGACGTAGATCGGGCTCGACCACAGCACGTGGCCGTTTTCGAGCGTCGCGCGCGCGTAGAGCGCGTTGTCTCCGCTCTTGCGCAACGGGATCGTGCGCCGGAGCGCGACGTGGCGATGCGCGTTTTCTTCGGGCAGCCGAAAGACGCGCAGCCGGCGCGACAGGCCGCCGGCATCGAAGATCGCGTCTTCGTGCGTGAGCGTTGCGAGCGGCACCTCGCACTGCACGAGCGCCGTGTCGATCGCGAGCGTCGCGCCGGCGTCATCGGCCGACCCATCCAGCCAGGCATCGAAGCCGCCATGGCCGCCGGTGGTCAGCGCTTGCCACGCGATGCCGGTCGGCGAATGCTGGACGAGACGCTTGTCCAGATTGTAAAAATTGATCGGCGCGGTGCGTTCGACGCGTACGCCCGCGAACGTCGCCGTGCCATCCCAGACCGTTTCGCGGCCGCGGCCGCGATATTCCGAACCTTCCCAGACCACGCGCACGCGCCGCCCGGTGGCCTCGAACGGCCGGTACGTTTCGAGCAATTCGAGCCCGTTGTAGAGTTCGATGCGTTCGACCGGCGACGGCGCGACGATTTCGACGGTCAACGTGACGGCCTGCGCGTCGCTGCGCAGGATGTCGCCCATCATCGCTTGCGATGCGTTCTCGCTCGGCGAGGTGCCGAGGTTCGGGTCGTCGCGAAAACGCGTGGCGGGCGCTTCGAACGCGGCGCGGACGTCGAGCAGCGCGCGGCAGCCGGTCGTGCCGTAATTGTGGCGGCGGCGTAACGCATCGAGCAAGGCGTCGCGCGAGAGGGCCTCGGCGAGAATGCACGTGAGCCCTCCGTACGCTCCGAACAGCGACGCGCCCGGATAACTCGCGCCGGGGCGTCCTTTATGCCCGTCACTGTTGGAAACGATACCGACCCGGTAGCC
>JACRTZ010000109.1 GCA_014304965.1 Vulcanimicrobiota bacterium
CGATCCCGCGCCGAACGAGTTCTGCGATCAGGCGCGCGTCGCCGACGGCCTTGCGTTTTCCGTCAACGTACAATTGCGCGAACAGCACGTCGTCGAGAAAACCCTCGGCCCTGCACCAGTCAACCGTCGCGCGAATGTCCTCGAGAGGATACTTTTTACGTTCGAGCCGGGTCCAGAGTTGGGCTTCGGTCAGGCGCCGCGCGGCGAGAGCGCGCAGCGCCGCGGCGCGCGCGCTCCCGCGCGGACGTTCGTCACTCGTCGTCGTCGACACGGCCGGCGGCAACGAGCGTCGCGGCGCCGTTCGTCGAGGTCGCGGGCTTGAGCGCCTCGCGGATCTTCGTCGAAATCTCGTCGGCGAGATCCATGTGCTCTTCCAGGTACGACTTGGCGTTCTCGCGGCCTTGGCCGATGCGAACGTCGCCGTAGGTGTACCAGGAACCGCTCTTGCCGACGATGTTCTTTTCGAGCGCGACGTCGAGGATCGAACCCATCTTCGAAATCCCCTTGCCGTAGGTGATGTCGAACTCGGCTTGCCGGAAGGGTGGCGCGACCTTGTTCTTCACGACCTTGACGCGCGTGCGCGAACCGACGACGTCTTGGCCGATCTTGATTTGTTCGAGCTTGCGGACGTCGAGCCGCACCGAGGCGTAGAACTTCAGCGCGCGGCCGCCCGAGGTCGTCTCGGGATTGCCGAACATGATGCCGACCTTCTCGCGCAGCTGATTGATGAAGATCATCACGCATTTCGAACGCGAGATCGCCGAGGTCAATTTGCGCAGCGCTTGCGACATCAAACGCGCTTGCAGGCCGACGTGCGCGTCGCCCATGTCGCCTTCGAGCTCGGCCTTGGTGACGAGAGCCGCGACCGAGTCCACGACCACGACGTCCACCGCGTTCGAACGCACCAGCATTTCGGCGATGTCGAGCGCCTGTTCGCCCGTGTCGGGTTGCGAGACGAGCAGCGAGTCGAGATCGATGCCCAGGCCGCGCGCGTAGCTCGGATCGAGCGCGTGCTCGACGTCCACGAAGGCCGCGGTGCCACCGGCCTTTTGCGCTTCGGCGATGACGTGCAGGGCGAGCGTCGTCTTACCGCTCGATTCCGGGCCGTAGATTTCGACGACGCGCCCGCGCGGCAGACCGCCGATGCCGAGCGCCAAATCGAGGGCGATCGAACCGGTCGAGATGACGTCGATCGCCATCCGCTCGGAAAAATCTCCCATCTTCATGATCGAGCCCTTACCGAATTGCCGCTCGATCTGCGCCAATGCGTTGTTGAGGGCGGTGGTTTTCTCGTCTTGGGCCACTACAATGCTCTCCTTTGATGTTGGTCGCGATCGATCGTATCGGGGCGGTGTGCCACCTGCCTGGCACTGTGCTCGGGCGGCGTCATGCGGCCGGCTCGAAAAGTGCGGCGATGAAACTTGCGGGCTCGAAGGGGCGCAGTTCGTCGACGCCCTCGCCGATGCCGATGAATTTGATCGGCACGGTCACGGTGTCCACGATCGCCACCAGGACGCCGCCCTTGGCGGTCGAGTCGAGCTTGGTGACAACCACGCCGCTCAGCGCGGTCGCTTCATTGAACAGCTTTGCTTGCGAGATCGCGTTTTGACCGGTCGTGCCGTCCACGACGAGCAGCGTCTCATCCGGCGGCGCGCCCGTCTCCCGCTCGATCACGCGCCGGATCTTCTTGAGTTCTTCCATCAGGTTGGTCTTGGTCTGCAGACGGCCGGCCGTGTCGATGAGCACGACGTCCACTTGGCGCGCGCGCGCCGCCGCGAGGCCGTCGTACACGACCGACGCGGGGTCCGCGCCCTCGCGCCCACGCACGAGTTCGGCGCCCCCGCGCTCGGCCCAGATCGCTAATTGCTCGGCCGCGGCCGCGCGAAACGTGTCCCCCGCAACGAACATCACGCGCTTGCCCTGGGCTGTCAAGAGCCGTCCGAGTTTTCCGATCGTGGTCGTCTTGCCGCTGCCGTTGACGCCGACGATCAAGATGACCGCCGGCCGATGCTGCAGCTCGAGCATTTGGTGCGGCAGGGTCAGAAAATTGCGGACGTCGCTCTTGAAGCGCCCGACCACCTGATCGCTGCGGTCCCAAAGCTCTTGCGCCGCGACGATGTGCAGGCCGTCCATGATCTTCCGGGTCGTTGGAACGCCGAAGTCAGCGGCCAGGAGAATCTCCTCGAGCTCGTCCCAGAAGACGTCGTCGAGCGGCCGGCGCGCCTCAGCGAGGGTTTGGACCCCTGCGAGCGATGCCCGCGAGCGTCCCAAAACGGAACGCAGCCTCTCTAGCCAGCTCACGGAGTATGCCAGTTCAGGCGGCTCGCATCGAACTCCTGTTCGATGGCAACGGGCCCGGCCGCCGCTCTCCGGCGACCCGGGCTCGCTCGTTACGCGCCTGCGCGCGCTCACTGCCGGACCGCCGGGCGCTTCGCAGCCGCGGCCTTCTCCCGCAGCGCCCAAGCCAAATTGTTCTTCGCGAGTTGATAGCCCGGAGCGAGGCGCAACGCTTGGGTGGCCGCCACGGCGGCGTCGTCCCACATGGCCAGACCGGCATAGCCCGCCGCAATGTTGTTGTAGGCTTCCGCATACCTCGGGCGCAGCGCGAGCGCGGCGCGCGCGGCCTCGATGCTCCGGCGGTAGTCGCCGGCCCGATCGTAGCGAAACGATTGCGCGAGAAAATCGCCGGCCGTCTTCGGGCCGCGCAGTCGCGCTTGCGCGGCATAGAGCGCACGGTCGTGCTCGGCCGGCGCATAGTGCGGGGCGATTCTTAAGGCGGCGCGCTCGTAGTCCAGCGCCTCGTTCCAGAGCTCCAGGCCGCCGTAGGCGGCCCCGAGATTATGGTACGCCACGTACGCGCGTCGATCGCGCCGCAACGCCTCGCGCGCGGCCGCAATGCACTCGCGATAGCGCCGCTCGCCGCATCGACGGTGTGACATCTCGATCCAGAACGCCGCGTCTTCGCGTACCGTTAGCGTTCGCCGCGCATCGGCGTCATTCGGATCGAAGGCCAGCAGAGCGTTCGCCTCGCGTCGCGCGTCCGTCAGATCGCCTTCGTCCAGGCTCGCGAGCATCAGCGCGCGGCGCGCCTCGACGAGCGCGGGATTGACCGCGCTCGCACGCCGGTATTCGGCAATCGCATCAGCCGGTCGTCCCGTCTCGCCGAGCCAGCGTCCGTAAAAATAATGCGACTCACCGTCCGCGGGTACGAGTTCGATCGCGCGCAGGAAATGACGCTCGGCATCCGCGCGTTTTCCGAGGGCGCCCGAAGCGATGCCCAAGTTGATCTCGAGGGTTCCATAATTCTGCCTGTAGAGCGCGGCGCGCTCGAAGTAGGAGAGGGCCGTCGCGTAGCGGCCGGCCTCCATCTGCGACAGCCCGTAATTCATCAAGCCGCGTCCGTTGGTCGGGCTCTTGATCGTGACGTCGTACCACAGCGACTCGTCGCTGCGCCACACCTCGTTGCGTTGATGGACGCCGAATCCGTAGGCGGCGAGCACCACAATTGCAAGTCCAACTGCGCCGCGGTTGAGGCGCCCCGCTTCCACGCGGCCGGCGAAGGCATCGAGCGCAAGCACCGCGGCCCATGCGACGGCCAGCGCCAGCCCGACGAACGGAAAGTACATGCGGTGGTCGTTTTCGACTTCCGCAAGCGGATACAGCGACGTCGGCAGCGAGGCGATGGCGAACCACGCGACCCCGAACGCGATCGGGCGCAGCCGCGCTTCGCGGGCGGTCGCCCACACGATCGCTGCGAGTGCCGCTACGAACGCGAACCCGGCGAGCGCTGCGGCATTGATTCCGGCGAACGCACCAAGGTCGCTGTCGGCGTTCAGTCTCACCGGCAAGAAGAACGCCCCGAAATAGCGCAGCCAGACGAAGGGCTGCGTGAGATCGTAGGACCACGCCGGAATTTCGCCCGCCGCAAACGACTTTGGCGTCATCGCGGATGCAAGCCACACATACAGCACGCACAGCACGGCCGACGGCGCCGCCGCACGCAATGCCGCCCGCCACGGCGGTCCCGCGCCGCGTGGCTCGAACCAGAGCACGTACAGACCGAGCAACGCCGGAAAGACGACGGCCGGCGGCTTGGACAAGAGCGCCAGGGCGAGCGGGATCAAATAGAAACCGCGCCGGCGAGCCTGCGGAAAACGCGCGTACAGCGCGAACGCGGCGACGACGCCGCACGTACTGTACACGTCGGCGCGCTGAATGACGTAGTTGACGGTTTCCGCGATCGCGGGATGCAGGCCGTACAGCGCCGTCGCGAGGGCGGCGACGAACCGGTTACGCGGGTCCGGCCGAACGCGCTCGAGCAGGACGCCGAGAAACGCAAACATCGCGCCCAGCTGCGCGAGAAAGACGACGAACGTCGAGAGCTGAAACCAGAAAGGGCGATAACCGCCGCCGAGCGCGTAATCGAGCGCGAGCGAGAGCGTGACGATCGGCCGGTACGATTGATTGGCCGGCACCACGCTGAAGGTCGTCGCGTCCGTGAAGAATCGCACGGCATTGTGGAGGTTACGAACGTACGGGTTATGGACGACCGCGTGCGAGTCGTCGAAATGAAACCCGTTGCCGAAGTGGTTGGCGTATGCGCAGCATACCGCGACCAGCACGAACGCGAACGGTAACGACCGCGACCGAAGAGGCATCAGCCGCCGCTTGGCCTGCACGTTGGCAACGGTTACTCGGGCTGCTGCCGAAACGTGAGGTTGATGCGCTCGCCCGCAATGCGGTCGTCTTTGACGACGCGATGTTCCCAATGCTCCTGGGTGGCGCCCCGCATCACGACGAGGTCTCCGTGCTCTACATCGACGGACAGAATACGCTTGCGATCCGCCTTGGGCCGCAGATCGAAAGCGCGCGTCGCTCCCAAGGTGAGCGAGCCGATGACCGGCCCGCGAATATATTTGACTTCCGAATCGTTGTGCCAGGCGACGCCGTCGCGCCCGTTGCGATAGCGGTTGAATAACACGTACGAAAAGCGGGTTCCGGTCAGCGCTTCGAGGTCGCGACGAACGGCCAGCACGAGCGGCGTCCACGGGTGCTCGCGATCGTCCCCTTGCGATGCGTGTTCGCGCGGAACGTCCACGAACCGGTCGTACATCTTGCGCCGCTCTTGGACGAAGGCAGCGGTGGCGCGGATTTCCGCCAGCAGCGCGTCGGCGCTCTCGCGATCGAGCCAGCCGCGCCAGAGCCGCACGTCGCCGTCGCCGGACACGAGCGCGGCCCCCTCGGGACTGCGGGCGGCGGCTTCTACCGGGGGTTCGAACAGCGGCGGCTGAGCGGTCGCACGAAGGTGCAGGACCCTCAGGACGGCATGCCCTCCGGCGGAGCCGGCCTGCGGACGTACTTTTGCTTCACCGTCGGATCGTTGTCGCGGAACCCGAGATCGGCGCGGAGCGTCCGGAGCTTCTTGCGCAAGTTGATCACGGCTTGCGCGTGGATTTGCGAAACGCGCGACTCGGAAACGTTGAGGGTTGCCTTGATGTCTTTGAGCGTCTGGCCCTCAAAGTAATAGAGCTCGATGACGGTCTTCTCTTGGTACGACAGTGC
>JACRTZ010000265.1 GCA_014304965.1 Vulcanimicrobiota bacterium
TGGTGGCGTCGCCGCCGCAACGAGGCGCGCGAGCGCATCCACATTGGTTATTGCCGTGCCGACGACGATCGCCGCGGCGCCGGCGGCAAACGCGGCGCGCGCATCGGCTGGGCTTGCGATGCCGCCTTCGCACACGACGAACGGGTGCCGCCCCGCAAGGGCGGCCACGAGGTCGAGCGCCGGCAGGACGCGGCCGGCCGTCGCAGCGGTGTAGCCGGCCAGCGTCGAGGCCACGAGGTCGGCCCCCGCGGCCACCGCCGCCGCGCCGTCGGACGCGTCGCTGCAGTCGGCCATCGCGAGCGCGCCGAGTTCGCGCGCGCGGGCGATCAGCCCGGGAACGCTTGCTCCGCCCGGCCGCAAGCGCCCGGTCGCGTCGAAGGCCACGACGTCAGCGCCGGCGGCGACGAGCGCCTCGACGTCGGCTCGCGTCGTTGTGATGTAGGGCTCGAAGCCGTCGTCACGGCGTTTGATCAAGCCGACGATCGGCGCGGCGACCGCGGCCCGAACCGCCCGCAGGTTGGCGAGGCCCTCGATGCGCACGGCGGCCGCCCCGCTCGCGAGCACCGCGCGGGCGAGCCGTACGATGGTCGCCGGATCGTCGAGCGCGGAGCCCGCTTCGGCTTGGACCGAGACGATCAGGCGGCCGCGTAAGGCTTCGAGCGTCACGGAAGCGCCCGCGCGCCCGCCTGGAGGCCGGCATCGTCGAGGGCCAAGCGCAACGCACCCATCGCCGGTTCCGCTCGCGGCTTGACGAGCGCCGCGGAACGGTCGATGGCACGGACGGCCCATTTCCAATGTTCGAGCATGTCGCCGTCGTCGAACAGCCCGCCTGCCGCGGCGATCGCGAGACGCCGGGACGAGCCCAGGCGCCGATGCACGAGGTGCGCGAGCGACGCGAGCGCGTCTGCAGCGCGCCGGCGCAAATCCACCGCGACGGGCTCGTTCTCGCGAGCAGCGGCCAGCACGATCGTCGAAAATGACGCCAGCCGCGCGCGATCGATCTCGCCGAAGGCGGCGGCATGTTGCAGCACACGCAGCGAACCGACGCCGAAAAATGCGAGCACGCGCGGCGAGAGGCTGCCCTGCCAGTTGTTCATGTCGTGGTCGCGCATCGCGAGCGCGATCGCCTCGCGCGCGATCCAAAACGCGCTCCCCTCGTCGCCGAAGAGATAGCCCCAACCGCCCGCGCGGATGCGCGTGCCCTCTTCATTGACGCCGAATGCGACGCTGCCGGTACCGGCGATCAGCACGATACCCGGACCGCCCGCAAATGCCCCGGCATGCGCGATCTCCGCGTCGTGCACGGCACGAAAGCGATCGTGTGCGGACCGCAAAGCCGGTTCGGGTGCGACGCCTTCGTCGTATCCGGAAATGCCCGCAACCACCGCCGCAAGCGCCGTCGTGGGCGGCAGCTCGGCGCTCGCAAGCGCGGCGGAAAGAACGCCGTCCAGTGCCTCGTTCTGGCGCGATGACGCCCTCGCTTCGCCGACCAAATCCGCCGGCGGCCCGACCACGCGCGCGAGCACCGTGCCGTTTTCGTCGCCCAGCACGCAAACGGTCGAGCTTTGGCCTCCGTCGATTCCGGCGCAGAACTTCACGCCCGCACCGCTCGCCACGTCGCTTCATATAAGGAAGGCTCGAAGCCGGCGGCACGCACGGCCGCGTGCGCTGCGTCTTCGCCATCCCCCGCCGTCGCGTGACGCAACTCGTGCAGCACGGCCGCGGCGCAAAAGTCGCCGGCAAACGTTTCACCCAGCCGTTCGCGAAAACGCGTCGCGATCCGCAGGTTCACGGCGATCGTCCGCGCGCTCGCATCGTATTCCGAAAACAGCACGGCCGGCGCCCAATCGCCGAGATCGTCGAATGCGACGCGCACGCCGTGCGAGCGCGCGAGCGCGCAGGCGGCCTCGAACGCTCTCATGCAGTCGCCCTTCGCACGTCCACGCCGTCGGACGCCAGACGTTCGCGCAGCCGGACCGCGCTGACGGTGCGCGGTTCGATGCGCTCCGCAACGGCGATCGCAGCGGCGGTCCCGGCCGCTTGGCCGAGCGTCATTACTGTCGGCGTCAAGCGCGTGGACGCGAGCGCCTCGTGCGTGGTCGAGATGCAGCGGCCGGCGACGAGCAGCCCGTCCACCGCGGCCGGCACGAGGCAGCGGTACGGAATTTCGTACGCTGCGCCGGGAGGCAAGCGTTGCGTCGTCGTACCGCTGCCGCTCGGGTTGTGGATGTCGATCGGATAGGCGCTGCGCGCGACGGCGTCGTCGAAGGTGCGTGCGGCCAGCACGTCCGCCGCAGTCAGCGTATATTCGCCGACGATACGGCGCGACTCACGTACGCCGATCTGCGTCGCCGTCGCGGCCAACCGGCAATGCTCGAATCCGGGGACGTCGCGTTTGAAGAACGCGACCAGTTGCATCACCTGCGCGCGCGCCTCAATTTCTGCGCGCGTCAAATCGTCGGGATCGAGAGGATCGATTCCGGTCACGCGCGTCATGTTGACCGTCACCTCATCGGGATACGGCGTTGCAAAGAACGACACCAGCTCGCGGGGCACCGTCACGTCGCCCCGCGCCCGCGCGATATCCCACAGTTCGTACAACCCGGCGACCGCGGTTAGTGCGGCGGCATCGCGGTTGGCCGGCGGGATGCTCGAGCGCATTTGGTCGGGGCGTTCGCGCACGTAGGCGGCCGTCTTCGCGAGATCCACGTGGCTGAGGCGAAACATCAACGTCGCGGGTTGCACGCGCCCACGCTCGTCTCCCTGGCGAATTTCGACGCCGGCCGAAAACGCAACGAATGCATCGGCCGTCGCATCGATCGTCACCGTGGCGCGCTCTTCACGCCTGCCCGCGACGGTCGCAAATCGCGCGCCCTCAACGCGGTTCGCACCCATCAGCGCATCGAGAAAATACGCGTGCAACAAGAGATTTACTCCCGCTTCCGCCATCATCTCAAAGAGCAGCGCTTTGTGCGCCTCGGGATCGAACGGCGTAATCGTCGCAACGTAGTCGGAAGCATCGCGCACGTGTCCCGAGGAGCCTCCGCCCGCAACCAACCGCTCGACGATCTCTTGTGCGATGCCGCCCACGATCCGGTCGTCCCCCGAATGAAAGGTCATCCACGGCCCGACCATCGCCGCGGTCGCGGTCCCGCCGAGAAAGCCGTAGCGTTCGGCGAGCAGCGTCTTCGCGCCGCAACGGGCGGCGGCGAGCGCGGCCGCGCAACCGGCATTGCCGCCGCCGACGACGAGCACATCGTGGAACACGAGTTGCGCTTCGCCGCCGCGTGGTCGTCACTCTCTACTGAGAAAAGAAACCGTCAGCAGCCGCCGAGCGCCATAAGGAGCTTCCGGGCTGGGCCGCGCCCTAAGCCTTCGCGCAGACGGAACGGATCGCGGCTTCGGCCTGCGGATCGGGCGCCACGCCGTGCGGCCGGGAGTAGAGCGCGAGATAGCGGTCGGCGCCCCACGTCGTAAAAAGCATTTCGGTTGCGGAATCTTTGCTTTGCGCGTCGGTGTCGCGCGCTTGAAAGAGCCGGGCCGAGTGGTTCCCGCAAATGTGGACCGTCGAAACCGACTTGACGTTGGCGCCGCGAACGTATTTGTTATCGCCTAAATCGCCGGGCCCGAAGGGATCGTCCGTCTTGGTCTTGGCGTTCTGCGGCACCTTGAGCAAGAGCACGATCTCGGTGTCTTTCTTGTCGCCTTTATTGTCGTCTTGATGCTGTTTGATCCACACCTGCGCGCCGAAGATCGCGGGCGTGGCCGTCCAGCCCTTCGGCGGCGAAAACGCCAGCTTGTCGGTCGGGCTGCCGCCGCAACCGGCGAGCCCGATGGTCAGCGTTGCAATCGCCGCTAGCGCAACGCACGCCGTGTTCTTCATACGTACCTCTTCGTGTGGGGCCACCACGTTTCGAATGCGCCTTGCTGCTGCGTGCATTTGTAAATCGGTAAGTCGTTTTGATCGGGAAGCAAGAAATCGTCGTGCAGCGTCCCGACGCGCTCGACGCTTCGCCAATGCGTTCGCAGAAACTGCGCATCCAGCCCGAGCGCAAGAACGACGTCGCCGGAATATCCGCGCGGCCCGAGCAAGAAGTATTCGTTGTGGCCGCTGATTGCGCGTGGCAGTCCCGCGTCGGGACCGAAGAAATCAACCGCCGCGGCTTGCCCGTAATCGCGCGTCAAGATCGCGGCGCCGCCTCGTTCGGCGGGCGGCAGCGCGCCGTACGCCAAGGCCAGCGCGTCGACTACCGAATGCCAGCCGAGCATGTCGGCGAAATGCTGCGGCAACCTGCCTTCGGGATGACGTTCCATTTTGATTCCACGTACGTCGAAGATACGTTCGTAGGCCAAGAATGTTTCGAGCGGGAGCAACGGAAACGCTTGCGGCGCGATCGCAAGCCCGCCGAGCGCCAGGGCGCAGCCGTACGGCAACAACAGTTTTCGCCCGCGCACGAAGCGCTCGGCCGCCACGCCGCCGGCCGCCATAAGGACCGGGTAGATCGGCGCCATGTAGTAGACCTTGGCACTGAAGATGAGGTAGACGGCCGACAAGATGAAATACGTCAGGCCGAACCAGCGCATCCGCGCGCCGTCGCGCGCGAACAAGAGAAATCCCAGTCCGGCGATCCAGAGCGGCGCCGACAGCGGATTCATCATCAGCACCTGCTCCAGATAGAACGTCGGCGGACCGACCGTTACGTTCTTGAGCGCGGCGGCATTGCGGAGCACCTCGACCTGCGGCCAGCCGTGAGCGGCTTGCCACGCGAGGCTCGGAGCGACGAGCGCGCACGCGCATGCGATCGCAAGCCAGAAGCCGGCGTAGCGAAAGACGCGCCGGTGCGGCGTAAACGCAAGCGCGACCAGCGCCGACGCCATGTAGAAAAACATGGAGTACTTGTTGAGAAACCCGACGCCGACCACGGCGCCGAGCGCGAGCCAGAGGTGCGGCCGGTTTTCGTCCTCTGCTTTCATGAACAGGTATGCGGCAGAGAGCCACAAGAGCGGCTCGAAGGCGTTCATCGTCAGCAGGTTGCCGACGGCGAGATAGAAGGGCGAGAGCGCGATCGCGAGCATCGCCAGGGCTTGCGCGGCGACGCCGCCGCCCAGCCGCCACGTGATGCGCCCGGTGACGAAAACCGTCGCCGCCGAGGCCAGCATCGGCAGCAATCGCAATCCGACGAGTCCCGAGCCGAACGCGAGCATTGCGAATTTGGTGACGACCGCGATCGCCGGCGGCTGGTCCACGTAGCCCCATGCGAGATGCTGCGCGCAAAAGATGAAGTACAATTCGTCGCGCTGATATCCGTAGCGGCCGGCCGCCGCCAAATGCAAGAGAAACGTTACAAGCGCCGCGCCGCACCAAAGCCCGAGCGACGGCCGCGCGCTGAAGGATTCGCTTCGCGCCGAACGGGATTGAGCGGCATGACCGGCTCGGAGGTCCATAAGAC
>JACRTZ010000221.1 GCA_014304965.1 Vulcanimicrobiota bacterium
TGCGTTTCAAGATGCTCTTCGATCAGCAGCCGAATGGCAGCGCGCGCCGGCGTCAGGCGCCAACGCTCGGCGATTTCGTCCATGCGCAAGCCCGCGAGTTCCGCGTTGCGCTCGCTCGCGACGGTCGTGATGAGGATGTCGTTCCAAAGACCTTTCCAGTCCATTTCGAGACGCAGCGCGATCGCGATGGATGTCTTGGGATCGCGTAAGCGCTCGAGCGCCGGTTCGCGTCCGCCGTCGCGAACGTCGTCCGGTAAGATCGTGATCAGATCGGTCCAACTCGCAACGTACGGGTAGACGTCGGCGTGAATCGCGAGCCCCGAACGCTGGCGCGCGCGGTCCATGCGTTCGAGCGTGCGGTGCACTTTGCCCCAATTGTTCTTGCCGGCCGCCTTGTGGTGCGAAAACTGGACCGCGACCTCCGCGCGACGCGCGACGTCGAGCCCTTCGTCGACCGCTTCGAGCAGTTCGTCGCCTTCGCTGCGGATGTGCGAAACGTAGCGCCCGGCGCCGGCCTCGCGCGCGGCAACGGCGCACTCCGCGAGTTCGGCGACATCGGCATAGCGGGACGGTGTGTAGATCAAACCGCTCGAAACGCCGAGCGCCCCCATTTCGACCGTTTCGCGCACGAGTGCGGTCTGCGCGGCGGCTTCTTCCCGCTCGAGCGCACCTTCGCGATCGCCGCGCACGCAGCGGCGGGTCGTTCCGAGACCGACGAGCGTCGCGACGTTGAGCGCGACGCCGTTGCGTTCGACGAGCGAAAGAAACTCGTCGAGGTTCGTCCACTCGGCGTCGAGTCCGTAGACCGCGCAGTCTTCGCGTTTGCGCTCGCGCGCGAGGCCATGCAAGGGCGCGACGGACGTTCCGCAGTTGCCGCCGATCTCGGTCGTAACGCCTTGAACGAGCTTTCCTTCGCAACGCGGATCCACGAGCCACAGCTCGTCGCTATGCGAATGAACGTCGATGAAGCCGGGCGCAAGGGCGAGACCCCGCCCGTCCACGCGCTCGACAGCCTCGCGTTCGGAGAGGGCGCCGATGAGCACGATGCGGTCGTCCGCGAGCGCCACGTCGGCCCGAATGGGGACGGGAGAAACCCCGTCGTACACGCTCGCGCCTTCGATAATCGTACCTAACATGAGCGTTTAAGCCAGGACGCTTTGGGTACGAGCGAGGGAGACATAAGACGATCTTCACGAGTGAAGAAAAAGAAGGGCTGTACGTGGTGGACGATTCTGTGAAGCAGGAACAAAACGGGAAAGTCGGCGGCGAAATGTCGGTCCGCGAAGCCGGCAAAAAAGGCGGAGACACCGTTCGCGAGCGCTACGGTTCGGGCTTCTACGAGCAGATCGGCCGGAAGGGCGGGCAAGTGACGCGCGAGCGGCACGGCGCGCAGTTCTACGAACAAATCGGCCAAAAAGGCGGACGCGTCGTCAAGGACAAGTACGGCAGCGACTTCTACGAAGAGATCGGACACAAGGGCGGTCAAAAAGTAAAACGCCTGATTGCGGAAGCGAAAAAACTTTCCGACAACACGTCCAAGCCGTAACCAATCCGTCGGCGGGCGCGGCGAGACTCACTTGAGCTTCACCGCGCCCGTCACTTTGTTGAGCTGAACGTCTCCCGTCTTCACGTCGAGGGTCGCGCTGTCCACCAGCAGGGGCACCTCCGCCCCCGTGTCGATGGTCGAGCGGTTCGGTAAGACGAGCCGCTGCGAAGCGTTGTTCCAGGTGGCCGAGGTCGTGTCGAACGACCGGTGCGGATCTTTCGAAAACGTCTCGATGTGAAGCGTTCCGCTCGCCGCGAAGTCCTTGGTGACCATGTTGACCGTCATGCGCGTGGCGCGTACTTTGAGATACGGCTTGTCGCTCTTGTAAATCACCCCGTCATGAACGCCTTCGAGATCGATGAGCGTCTGTTCGGGGTTGCTCGTGATCTTGTCGTATTTGACGGTCCACGAGCGGCCCTTGAGCCGTTCGCCGAGCCCCGCGCCCGCTTTGAATTGTGCCGGCGGCGCCGCGGGGGGCGGCCCTTTCTCGTTCAATCCGGCGCGATAGACTTCAACGACGATCCAGACGAGCACGAGCGCGCCGCCGAGCGTCCACCACCGGCGCTTCGTCAAAATGGCCTCGACCGTCCGGCGAACGCGATCGCGCCGAAGACGAGCGCGAACACCAGCGCCAACGGAGCCGGCCCGAACGCATCGTAGAACGTGTCGACGGGCCTGCCGACGTTGCCGTTCAACACGGCGGTCTCTTCGAGCTGCGTCTGTGCGACGTAGCGGCCGTTCGGTGCGATGATCCCGCTGACGCCGGTCGAGGCGGCGCGCAACACCCATCGTCCCGTTTCGAGCGCGCGCATTTGCGCGATCTGCGCGTGCTGATACGGTCCGGCGGTCTTGCCGAACCACGCGTCGTCGGTCGCGATCAGCAGCAGCGTTGCGCCGTCGCGCACGTCGCCGGAAACGAGCCCGCTGAAGGCGGACTCCCAGCACACGATGGGTGCGACGCGAAAGCCTCCGGCTTCGATCACGCCGTCCGTGTCCCCGATGCCGAGGTTGGAGACTTGCGACGCCCATGGAATCCACGATAGAAACGCCTTGAACGGAAGATGTTCGGCAAACGGCACGAGCTGCCGTTTGCGGTAGACGGCATCGAGCGTGCCGTCGGGCCGAAAGAAAAAGAGCGTGTTGTAGACCTCGGTCGCGGTGACTTCGAAGGTCCCGACGACGAGTTCCGCGTTGAGTGCGCGCGCGAGATTGGCGAAGCGAGCCTGCAAGGCCGGTTCCTTGTTCAGCGCCTTGACGATGACCGTTTCCGGCCACAGAACGATCCGCGGATGCCGTCCGCGCAGCCCCTCGGTCAGCGCGGCGTAGCGCGTGATCCCCGCGCGGATCGAGGCGTCGGTGAACTTGAGCGACTGAGCGATGTTGCCTTGCACGGCGGCGACCGGGATTGCGGGTGCGGCGAGGTTGCGCGCGGGCCAGGTGAGCCACGACGCGGCGAGCGCGACGACGACGCAGCCTGCGGCGATCCCGAAGGCGCGTAACGATGCCGGCGAGGCGTGCGAGCGGATCGCTTGCGCGGCGTACGCGGCGAGCAGCATCAGCACGAACGTGATCCCGTACGTTCCCACGTCCGCTGCGAGCGGAGCGAGCGGCGTCGCGACTTGCGTGTATCCCAAACTCCCGAACGGCACGCCGAGCTGCCCGAGCCCCTCGCACCGGAACCATTCGGCGAAGGCGAAGACGGCGGCCGACGCGAGCGGGAGCAGCGCGGGCGATGTCCGGTCGCGGATCAGCGCGATCGCACAGGCGGGCAGCGCAAAAGCGAACGCGGCGTCGCCGATTGCGGGACCGAGCGTCAAGAAAAACCCGAAGGGCGCGATCAAGGCGCCGGCGGTCTCGCCGAACCACGAGTAGTTGATGGCGAAAAATACGCTGCCCGCCGCCCAGCCGACCAAGAAGGCGCGCTTCGGCGAGAGTCCAAACCAGGCCCAATAGACGCCCACCGCGCCGAGCGGCGCAAGCACCGTCGCATTCGTCTTAGGAAATGCGAGCGCCATGAGCGCAGCGCCGATGCAAGCTACCGCTAGCGCCGTCCACGAGGAGTGCCTACCGCTGCGACGCGCCGCTATCGTCCTCATACTCGTCGCCGCGCTTGGGATGGCCGATTGCGGCCGTCAGGTAACGCCGGATCCAACGAGCTTCACGAACCTTTCGGGCAAAATGGTGATCCGCTTTCGGACCAAGGGCCCGATGGATTTCAACAACTTCAATTACGTGATGGTCTTCAATACGTGCGGCGTCGGCGGGGAGCCTTATCCGAACGCCTTCAATACGACCTTCACGAACTACTCGTACGCGTTCGCCATCGGCGCAACGTACGGCATTGCCGGCGCTGCGCTCTTTCAGTACGTCCTTGCCCCCGGCAGTTCGAATCAGCTCAATCCGTTGCCCGTCAGCAACGGCGCCGGCACCACGCAACTCGTGCTCAACGACAACAACGCGAACAACGAATTTCAGCTGACCTTCGCTCGGGGCTTGCTGAACAATCCGCTCAACCAGAAAGTGTGCCAGAACACTCCCGCCGGAACGCCGACCAATCTCTGGTACATCAACTTCTTCACCCTCGACAAGAACGGGATCGTGCAAGATTCGCTCGGCGTCGGCGGCCCGAACGACAACTCGTTTTCGTTCAACATCGACGTGACGACCAACAGTCAGAACCCGTTGTTCAGGCCCGCCGGGCCGGCGCTGCCTTCGAACCCGGCGGCGCAAATAGACGGCGGCGAAATCGACACCTTCCTCTAAAAAGCGAAGTTTTGCGGCAAGATGCTCGAGGGTTGGCCGTTCGACGTGCCGATCCCGAGCGTTTGATTGGGAAACGCCAAGATCGTGATGTTGAAGGTGAATTGTTTGAGGTCTTGGTTGTAGGTTGCGTCGAGCCGGTAGCAATCTCCGATGATCTTGCTGATGAAGATGTTCTTGTTGACGATCTTCCCGCGCCGCTTCCAATCGACGTTGCCGGAAAATTGGAGCATCGTATCGCGCCCGAACGGCGTGAGCGCCTGCACGTTCGTCTGATAGAAGCCGTTCCCGGGTCCGGGCACGTAGGATCCGCCAACGACGAGCAGCGATCGCATCGAAGGGCGAGCGTTCAGCTGATAGGCGATCGGCTGGCCTTGGCGGTTGAAGTTGGTGCTCGTGGCGAGCGATAGCGAGTACACGTCGCTGTTGAAAAACCGAATCACGTCTTGCAGACCGTGCGAGCCGCTCGAGAGCCGGTCGAAGAGCTGGAACGGAACGTTGGCCGGACCGATCGGATGCGTTTCGTTGTAGGTGACGGAGTTCGAGATGTGGTTGCCGAGCGGCGTGGTGAGCGAGGCGGTCTGATTGTCGAGCGCCTTTGCGTCGCCCGTGCCGTAAAAATCTTGCCGGATGTTGTACGTCGCGTTGAAATCGCTCTTGCCGATTTTGAGAAAGACCGGCTGATTGAACACGAACTCGGCGCGCGGCGTCGAGAAGCCGTTTTGCGGCTCGGTGTATTCGCCGATGCTGAACTGCGCGGTGAACGGCTGCAGGGGATAATGTTTAAAACCGAAGTGGGGCAAGATGGTTAGTTCGGGAATCTTGTCGTACGTCGGCGCGTTCGAAAAATTCGAGTAATCGCTCTTGTCGTAGGCCAAGTTCAGATCGGCGATGCTCGAGAAATAATGCGTCAGCGACGAGAGGTGCAGCGAGTTGCTCTGGGCGAGCGGGCTGTTGAATTTACTGTACGAGAAGTTGAACGTTTGGGAAAGGTTCTGCGCGAGGTTGAGCTGCTGGACGAACCCGAGGTTGTACGTGTCGTTGAGCGAGCCTTGCACGAAGCGCGAAAACGTAAGCGTCTCGTTCGACTTCAGGCCGGTGTAGGCG
>JACRTZ010000062.1 GCA_014304965.1 Vulcanimicrobiota bacterium
GTGCCGAAGGGTGCGACGCTCGATGCGAAATCTCTCGCCGCAGTTAGGATGCCGAATCGCAACGGGTTCATCACGCGCGACCCGCGTCCCGACGTTCATAACGTCGCCTGCATGCACGGCTGCCGGCGTGGGCCGGTCAAGGTCACGAGCGATCTGGCAAAGTCGCTCGGCGTGACGCCCGCGCAAGCTGCCGCCGATGCAAGGGCAACGGCGTCGCCGGGCGCCGCCGTTGCGAATGTTCCCCCGCCGGCCTTCGCCGACGTACAGCGCATCGTCGCGCAACGGTGCGCAGCGTGCCACGCGCAACATCCGACGCAGCCGGGCTTCGCATCGGCGGCAGGCGGCATGATGCTCGACACGCCCGAGCGGATCAAGGCGGCCGCAGCGCGCATCAATGCCGTCGCCGTGAAGAGCCGCCGGATGCCGCTCGGCAACGTAACCCACATGACCGATGACGAGCGCGCGACGCTCGGCCGCTGGATTGCCGGCGGCGCCAAGACCTAACCGTTCGGAGGATCTTTTCGTGCGTTTTCTTTTGACCGCGGCCCTATTCGTGGCGTTCGGCGCGCCCGCACTCGCGCAAACGGCGCCGGCCTCGCCGTACGCCGACCCCCAGCCGAGCATCAGCCATCCGCGCAAGATCGTCATGAGCCTTTCGGAAAGCGCGCCCGCGCGGATCAACGAAGTGATCGGCAACGCCGGCAACATTCAGAAGTTCTACGGCGCCGACAACGTGACCATCGTGCTTGTCGTGTACGGTCCGGGAATCCGCGCGGTCCTCAAAGCCGACAGCCCGGTTGCGGCCAGAATCGCGGGACTGCTCGCGATCGGCGTCGAGGTTGAAGCCTGCGGCGCCACGCTGGACACGATGCATCTGGGCGCCGACGCGTTATTGCCCGGCGTTCCGGTCGTCCCGAACGGACTGCCCGAAATCGTCGAACGGCAGGTTCGCGGATACTACTACGTAAGACCGTAACCGCACTCGATTCGAGAGGAGACGCGATGACGGGATTTACCAAGACCCTCTGGCGCATGCGTTTGGCGTTCGTCGCCGTCCTGCTGGCCTGCACGATGACCTCGGCGGTTGCCGCCGGCAAGGTCCATAAATTGGCCATTCAAGTGGACGCAAACGACGCGGCCATTATGAACCTTGCGCTGAACAACGCCGCCAACGTCTCCTCGTATTACGACGGACAAGGCGACTCGGTGCAGATCGAGATCGTCGCTTACGGGCCCGGGCTGCACATGCTGCGCGACGATACGTCGCCGGTTAAGGAGCGCCTCAAAAGTTTCAAGGCGGGAATGCCAAACGTGACGTTCTCGGCGTGCAACGTCACGAAGACCGGCATGGAGAAAACCGAGGGCCATCCGATCGCGATCGTTTCCGAAGCGCGCCTCGTACCGTCCGGCGCGGTCCGGTTGATCGAGCTCCAAGAGTCGGGCTATAGTTACCTGAAGCCATAGGTTCTTCGCTGCCCGAGATCGTTCTCTAGCCGTTGCGCAGGCGCCCGGCGAGATAGGTTTCGTTGGTGCGGTCGATCGAGACCGGCGTGATGCTCACGAACTCGTCGCGCACGGCCGCGAGATCAGTGTCGTCGGCGATCGTCGACGAATCGAACGAACCCCACAGCCAATAGTACGAGCCGCCGCGCGGATCCGTGCGGCGATCCAGCCGGTCGCTGTACGCCTTGCGGCCTTGCCGAACCCAGCGAATGCCGCGCACGTTCTCGGCGGCGACGTTAGGAACGTTGATGTTGAGCAGCGTCAGCGGCGGCAGGCCGTGGGCGAGCACGTCGCGCGCGGCGTCCACGGCATACGCGGCCGCGGTTTTCCAATGGTAATCGCCAGCGGGCTCGGGCCACGCCGCAGCGAGCGACACGGCCATCGAGGCGGCGCCGATGATGATGCCTTCGATTGCGGCTGCGACCGTGCCCGAGTAGTTGAGATCGTCGCCGAGATTCGCGCCGCGATTGATGCCGCTGACGACCAGCGCCGGCATGCCGCCGCACAGGTCGTATGCGCCGATCACCACGCAGTCGGCCGGCGTTCCCGAACAGCGATAGGTCGGCACCGCGCGCTCGCGCACCCGCGCTACGCGCGCCGGCGAACTGATCGAAATCGCGTGCCCGACGCCGCTATTGTCGGTTTCGGGCGCGACCACGGTCACGTCGCCGACCGCCTGCAAGGCGTCGGCCAGCGCAACGATGCCCGGGCTGTGATACCCGTCGTCGTTCGTGACCAAAATTTTCGGTCGCGCGTCGCTCACGGGCGCTCACGATGAAGCGAAGGCGCTGCGATTCCTGCGTCCGCAGCGCCTTCGCGGCAGTCTTGGGAAATCAGCGCGCGGCCGAGTCCGTCTCGACTTCTTTGACGAGATGGGAGAGCAGGAACGAAACGATGGAGAGGACGAGCGCGGCAACGAATGCGGCGCCGAATCCGTCCACGGTCAGGCCGAGGCCCAAATGCGCGACGATCCAGAACGTAATCGCATTGATGACGAGCGTGAAGAGGCCGAGCGTGATGATGACGACCGGCAGGCTGAGCACGAAGAGAATCGGCCGCAGCACGGCGTTGATGATGCCGAGGATGACCGCGGCGATGATGACGGCTTGCGCGCCGGTCGCGTGCACGCCGTACTTGTCTCCCGGGAAGACATAGGCCACGAAGAACATCGCTGCGATGTTCACGACGAGCCGAATCAGAAACCCGACGATGACAGACCTCCTTTGAAAGAAGAGCGCCCCGCGGCCACCTTGCCCGCGATGCCTCCGGGCTCCCGCACGCGAGCTCTCAGGCGCCCAGGGAACTCTTAACCGACGAGGCCAGGCTCGCCGTCATGCCCTTGACGGCCGCGATTTCATCCACGCTCGCCCGTTTAATCGCGGCGAGCGAACCGAACGCGTTGAGCAGGCGTTTTCGCCGCACCGGACCCACGCCCGCCAGCGCATCGAGCGCCGAAAGCGTCATCGCTTTGCCGCGGCGCTTGCGATGGAATTCGACCGCGAACCGGTGCGCTTCGTCGCGGATCCGCATGACGAGATGCAAGCCGGGCGACGCCGGCGGTAAGACGATCGGCTCCGAGCGATCGGGCACGTAGAGCCACTCGTGTTCCTTCGCCAGGCCCGCGACCGGAATGCCCCACAGGTCGAGTTCTTCGAGCACCTCGACGACCGCGCTGAGCTGGCCCTTGCCGCCGTCGATCAGCAGCAAGTCGGGGCGATGGTGGAACTTCTCTTTGCGGCGCAAGTGGGATTCGAGCGTCTCGTCCTCGCGAATGCTCGCCGGATCTTCTTCCCCCGGCGCGTTCGTATCGGCGCGCAGGTAGCGCAAGCGGCGCCGCAAGGTTTCCTGCATCATGGCGAAGTCGTTCGATCCGCCGTCGTAGCGGATCTTAAACCGCCGGTAATCGCTTTTCTTCGCGCGGCCTTCGACGAACACGACCATCGAAGCGACCGGGTTCGTGCCCTGGATGTTCGAGATGTCGTAGCACTCGATGCGATGCGGCGGCTCGGGCAAATCGAGTGCCGTCGCGAGTTCGGTCAGCGAGCGCGCGGAGGCGGTTTCCTGGAGCTCCTGATGGGCCAAGAACGCCTTGAGGTTCTGCTCGGCGTTCTGTTTGACGAGCCGCAGGTATTCGGCGCGCTGGCCGCGCTGCGGCTCGAGCACCCGCACGCGCTCGTCTTTTAATTCGCTCAACCACGTGCAGATCGTCGCGATTTCGGTCGGCAGCGCCTCGACCAAGATCTCTTTCGGAATCGTCGCGGCCGAGGCGGGCCGGCGGCTGCGGGCCTTGAGCGCGACCGGCACCTCGTTGCCGCGCGCTTCGCGTAAGGCGAGCGGCGAGAACCCGTCGCCGATGCCGGCGCTCATCTGGCCCGCGCGCGCCGTGTAAAACTGTTTGAAGAATTCGCCGAAAAGTTCGGCGTCGGTTTGGTCGGCGACGCCTTCGAGGATGAAGTGTTCCTGGCCGATCAGCTTGCCGCCGCGCACCATGAAGACTTGCATGCACCCCTGACCTTGCGCGCGGGCGGAAGCGATGAGATCCATATCGATGCGCGACGACCAGACGACCTTCTGCCCTTCGGTGACGCGCCGCACGGCGACGATTCGGTCGCGCAGGCGGGCCGCGGCCTCGAAGTTCATGCGATCGGCGGCTTCTTGCATTTCGGCGTTGAGCCGGTCGAGCAAACGGTCTTGCCGGCCCTCGAGAAAGAGCACGACCTCGTCCACCAGCGCGTCGTATTCGGGTTCGCTCTGGTAGCCGACGCACGGTGCGAGGCAGCGCTTGATGTGATACTGCAGGCACGGACGCTTGCGCTTCCCGTCGATCGGCTCGCGGCAGGTCCGCAGCGGAAAGACGACCCGCACCAAATTGATCAGTTCGCGCAGGCCGTGCGAATTGGTGTACGGTCCGAAGTAGCGCGCGCCGTCGTCGCGTACCACGCGCGTGAAGGTGACGCGTGGAAATGCCTCGTTCGTCACCTTCAGATAGGGATAGCGCTTGTCGTCGCGCAGCCGCACGTTGAACGGCGGTTGGTGGCGCTTGATGAGGTTCGCTTCGAGAATGAGCGCTTCGATCTCGTTGTTGACGACGATCCAGCGCACGTCGCGCACGCGCTCGGCCATCTTCACCGTGCGCAGCGGGTGCGCGGCGGAGTCTTGAAAATACGACCGCACGCGGTTGCGCAGCGAGATCGCCTTACCGATGTAGATGATGCGTTCGTTCTCGCCCAGCATCAAATAGACGCCGGCCGCGTCGGGAATTTGGGCCAGCGTCTGTTCGAGGCTCCGGTCGGGGCGCGCGAGCGCGCCGGTTACGTCCATCGGGTCAGCGGGTTTGCTGTCCCTTCAGCGCCCCCTCGGCAAGCGCCGTCGCCGCGCGCGCGTCGCGCTTGGCGCCCTCGAGGTCGCCGTTGAAGTACCGGTCGAGCGCGGTGCGGTAACGTGCGCTCGCGTCGGGCAGCGGCTTTCCCGACGCTTGCATCGCGCGTTCGATCGTCGTGCGCGCGCGCATCACGACGTCCGGAAGCACGGGTGATCCGAGCGTCAACGGATTGGCCGCGGGAAACACGCCGGCGTTGGCCCACGCCGGCGTCCCGAGCGGAACGTTCGGGAGGATGACGGTGCGGGTCGTGCCGCCCGCGAGCGCCATCGCGAGCGCTGCGTCCGCCGTCGCGCCCGCGAGGTCGCCGCGCACGTAGCGCGAGAGCGCCATCTGGTAGGCGAATTGCGCGCGCTGGGCTGCAGCCGGGTCGGTCGCGAGCGATCCGGAAATCGCACGATACGCCGTACCGAGCGCGCCCTCGGTCGTTCCGATCGGCGGCGGGGGAATGACCGACTGGCCGAGCGCGACCCCGCCCAGCGCGAGCCACGTACCGATAATTCCGAGCAGCCTACGCATCGAGGC
>JACRTZ010000116.1 GCA_014304965.1 Vulcanimicrobiota bacterium
TCGGAACACAGGTTGCAAGCGTCACGACGACGGTATCGGTTTTTGCGCGAGATTCGGCGGACACCGCGCGAGGCCGCGACGATGTTGCTTTCTTTCCCGCGGCAATCGCCGCGTCGATTTCGGCATCGGTGGTGATAACGCGCGCGGGTGGTCGTCTACGCATTGCCGGACATGTTCCTCCAAGCGACGAGAATGGCATCGTATCCGTCGCGAGCGGCCGCCAATATCTTTCGAACGTCGCTCCGTTTCGTTTTTCCCATATTGACCGGATCGTTTCGTTTTGACAACGCGACCGTGCCGTTGATCTCTATATCGACGATGATCATCGTCTCCCCGTAAAACCCGTGGGCGTGAACCGGTTCGTGGTCCTGCGGATATACCCTAAACTCAAACGCCCCGGATGTGGACGGTGCTCAATAGTATAACCTAAGCCTGCTTGGGTTTCAAGGCCAGAATCACGCTCCTGTAAGTGCCCGCGTCTCCAGTATTCGACCATGTGGGCGGCCGCAGCGCCGGTTCATGCGGCGCTGCGGCCCTTTACTCGGCTGCTAGACTTGGTGGCGGCCGAAGACGCCGTTCGAGAACGGCTTCGCAAACCAGGGCAGCGATTTTTTCAAATACGTATCGATCGCGCCGAAAGGCTGCGCGAACACGCTCACCAAGTACGAACGGTGCAGATCCTCGCGGAAGTCTTTGCTGAGCGGAAACCAGAGCGCGATAAAGAGCACGATCCACACGAACGCGGCCGCCTTCAAGAAGCCGACCGCCGCGCCGAGCAGCGCGTTGAACAGGCCGAGGATCGGAAGTTTCGCGATGCGGCCGAGCGCGGCACCGGCAATCGCGACGACGCCGTAGGCGAGCGCCGCGAACGCCAGCAAGCCGATCACGTGCGACGAGCCCGGGCCCAGGCGGCTGACGTTTTCGATCGGCCCGTCCCAGATGCCGGGATAAACGAACGCGGCGCCTATGGCGGCGACCAACGCGATGACGCCGGTCAGTTCGGACACGAAGCCGCGCGCGTAACCGCGCCAAATGCCGAGGGCCAAGATGGCACCGATGACGAGATCCGGCCAAGCGAACGGAAAGTTCACGAGCGCAACACGGCTCCGCACCGTTCTTGAAGCGACGCCGAGATCGCGGCGATGTAGCCGTCCGCTTCGGCGTCGGTCAAGGTCGCATCGCGTCGCTGCAGCAGTATCCGCACCGCGATGCTCTTCTTTCCGGCTTCGACTTGCGGCCCGCGGTACTCGTCGAACACGCGAACGGAGGCAACCACGCCGTCCGCCCCCGCGCGAACCGCGCTCTCGATGTCCATCGCGGCGATTTCGGGTGCGACGACGAGCGCGAGATCGCGTTCGACCGGCGGATATTTCGAGCGCTCGGCAAATCGCGGCACGCGGTATGCGGGCAGATCCGCAAGGCGCATGACGCCGGCGTACGCCGCGCTTTGGATGCCGTAGGCTGCGAGCAGGCGCGGATCGATCGCGCCGATGGTCGCAACGTCTTCGTCATGGATCGAGAGCGACGCCGTTTTCCCCGGGTGAAACTCGCCGTGGCGGGTGGCGACCGTCACCGCATCGGTTCCGGCGAGCATGCGCGCGAACGCGAGCGAATCGCTCTTAAAGGCAAGGAAGCCGTCGTCGCGCCAGGCCGGCTCGTCCGGGACCTTGCGAATTGCGCAGACCCACGCGACGGCGGCGGTTTCGAGCGGGTCCGGCGCGCCGAAAAAGATGTGGCCGATTTCGAAACCTCGGTACGGCATGTCGCCTTCGTAACGCCGTACGAGCCCGAGGAGTGCCGGGAGCAGCGAAAAGCGCAGGTAGCGCTGATCTTCGGACAGCGGATTGGTCACTTCCACGACCTCGCCCGGCAGCGGAATGCCGGCGCGTTCGTACGTCTCCCGCACGCTCGCGGGTTGCAGCGCGAACGTGACGGCTTCACGGTAGCCCACGCCCGCGAGTGCGCGCGCGATGCGACGCTCGCCGTCGTACGCCGCGCTCGAGACGGCTTGGTCGAACACGGGCGGAATCGCGCTTGCGATGCGATCGTAGCCGGCGACGCGGCCGATCTCTTCGATGACGTCTTCGCGAATGCGAAGGTCGTTGCGCCACTCGGGCGGCGTCGCGACGAACGTTTCGCCGTCGCGCTCAAGCGAGAACCCCAGGCCCGTCAAGGCAAGTTGAATTTCGTCGCCGGTGACGAGCATGCCGAGCAAACGATGCGCGTCCTGCGCGCTGACGCGGATCGGCGCGGGCGGCTCGATCGGCGCGCCGACCGCGAACGGCATGGCGACCGTCGCGCCTTCGCGCTGCAATAAATGCGCGGCGCGCGAGGCACCGAGCGAGCCGAGCGCGAGCGGCAATGTTTTTTCGTGCCGGGTCGAGGCATCGGTCCGAACGCCGAGCGCGAGGCTCATCCGCCGGATGCGCGGCCCCGAAAACGACGCCGCCTCGAGCAGCAGTTCGCGCGTGCTCGCGCTGACTTCGCTATCTCGCGCGCCGCGCAGGCCCGCGATGCACTGCGCGCGCTCGCCGTCGGCGATGACGAGAAAGGACGGATCGAGCGTGCGCTCTTCACCGTCGAGCGTCGTCATTTTCTCGCCGGGACGCGCGTCGCGCACGACCAACCGGCGCTCGGCGAGTTTATCGAAGTCGTAGAAGTGCAGCGGCTGTCCGATTTCGAGCATCACGAAGTTCGAGATGTCGACGAGATTGTCGATCGGACGCTGGCCGGCGAGCGCGAGGCGCAGCCGCATCGAGAACGGCGACGGACGCACCGTGAGATTCGAGAAGCGTTGCGCCACGAACCGCCGGCAATCTGCGCTCTCGAGCGTAACGCTCGTGTCGGGGGTCGTCGCTTGGGAAGCGCCTTGCGTCAACGCGACCTCGGTGTCGGGTCCGCGCACGACGGAACCGAGTGCGGCGGCGAGCTCGCGCGCCAGGCCGACGACCGACATCGCATCCACTCGGTTGGACGTAACCTCCACATCGAGCACGTCGTCGTCGAGCCGGTACGCCTTGACGAAATCGGTTCCCGGCGGAACCGTGGGCTCGAGCTGCAGGATGCCGTCTTCAAACCACGCGCCTTCGAGCCCGATCTCGTCGGCCGAAACCAGCATGCCTTCGGAATCCACGCCGCGCATCGCGCGCGGCGCGATGTCGAGATTGACCAATTTCGCGCCGATGGTTGCAACCGGAACGGTCTGCCCCTCGGCGACGTTCGTCGCGGCCGTCACGATCGTCAGCGGCTTGCCGGCCGCAACGCCGACCGTGCAAATGGAAAGGCGGTCGGCGTTGGGATGTTTTTCGACCTTGACGAGCCGCCCGGCGACGATGCCCGAAAGTTTGGGCCGGCGCTCGATCGCATCCACCGGAAATCCGAGCAGTGCGAGCCGCTCGGCGATCTCGTCGGAGGACAGCGAAATGTCGACGTAGTCGCGCAGCCACGCGATCGGAAGTTTCACGCGTGCCTCACGCGAGCTGCGCCAGCACGGCAGGATCGTTTTCGAAGAAGACGCGCAGATCGTCTACGTCGTAGCGAACCATCGCGATGCGCTCGACCCCGAGGCCGAACGCCCAACCGCTCACGCGTTCGGGATCGTAGTTGCATTCGCGCAAGACGTCGGGATGGACCATGCCCGACCCGCCGATTTCGATCCAGCCCGAACCGCCGCACGTCTTACAGCCCGCATCTCCGCGCTTTCCGCTGCCGCCGCAACCGGGACACGTCGTGTCGACCTCGGCGCTCGGTTCCGTGAACGGAAAGAAGGACGGGCGAAACCGCACCGCTTGGTTCGGGCCGAACAGCTCGCGGCAAAGGCCCGTCAGCATGCCCTTGAGATGCCCGAGGTGGATGCCCGGCGCGACCAGCAGTCCTTCGATTTGCGAGAACATGTAGCTGTGCCGCGCATCGACGGCGTCGCGGCGATAGGCTTTGCCCGGATTGACGATCGCGATCGGCGGCGGATGCTGCTGCATCGTGCGGATTTGGGTCGGCGAGGTGTGCGGGCGCAGCAGTTTTCCGTTCGCGAGATAGAACGTGTCAAAACCCTCGCGCGCCGGGTGGTCGGCCGGAATGTTGAGGGCGTCGAAGTTATAGTATTCGGTTTCGATTTCGTCGCCGAGCACCACGGCGAAGCCGCGCCGTTGGAAATAGTCGCACGCGTCTTCGAGCGTCCGACGCAGCGGATGGATCGAGCCCGTGCGCGCGGGCGGCGCCGGAAACGTCACGTCGATCGCGACGTCGAGTTGCGCGGCGAGTTCGCGATTGGTCAGCGCGCTCGACGCGCGTTCGAGTTGCGCTTCCAAACGCGCGACGGCTTCGTTGATCGTCTTTCCCGCTTCGGGACGTTCGGCTGCCGGCAGCGTGCCGATCGAGCGCCGCAGCGCCGTAATCTCGCCGTTTCGGCCGAGAAACGTCAGACGCAGCGCATCGAGCGCATCGCCGTCGTCAACGCTTGCGAGCGCCGCTTCGAAGCGTTCGCCGAGCGCGCTCAAGTCGTCGCCGAGCCGGCCGATTTCGTCCTCCTCCACGTCCGGAAATTCGAACGCCCGCACATTCGGCGGGCGTTCGGTAAACTTTCTTCTTGGAGGACGTGCCTAGCTGCTGGCCGCCGTTTGGTTGATTTGTCGGTACATCAGATAGGCGTAGACGGATCCGGTGCTCGTGAACAGTTTCCAGAAGCGGTCGCTAGTGCGCATTAAAGTTGCGGTACCCTTCTTATCGTATTGTCACGGCCGCGCCGCGCGAGAACACCCGGAGTATAGCATGACCCCCAGGGGCCGCCAAGACTTGACAAATCAACCTTTTTTCTACCTGCGAGCGGCGTCGCTCGCGCGATCGCTCTGTTGCATCAGCACGTACATGATGATGCTTCCGGCGGCCGCTGCATTGAGGCTTTCGCCTCGGCCTTTCTGAGGAATCGCGACGCGCGGGTCGCCCTGGAGGACCCAGCCGTCAAGGCCCCTGCGCTCGTTTCCGACGGCCAGAATCGTTCGCTCGGGGAACCGAAAGCCGTCAAGCGGGCGCCCGTCTCCCGCCGCCGCGACGACCGTGTAGCTCCCGGCTTCGGCCGCCTGGCGAAGTGACGCCGGCGATGCCGCCGCGATCGGCAGCCGGAAGATCGCCCCCATGGACGCCCGGACCACCTTGGGGTTATGCGGCTCGGCCCCGGCCGAGCCGAAGATCGCGCCACCGAACCCGAAAAACTCGGCCGTCCGCAAGAGCGTGCCGGCGTTGCCCGGGTCGTTGATGCCCGCTAGGAGGGCAAGCGGGCGACCCGAGGCGAGCAGCGTCGCTAGATCGTTTAAACCCCGGCGGACCACCGCGATGATGCCTGGGGGCGAGTCGAGGTCGGACAATTTTGCGGCGGCCCGGTCCGGAACGATGTAGGTCT
>JACRTZ010000006.1 GCA_014304965.1 Vulcanimicrobiota bacterium
CAGCGTACGTCGAAATTCACGTCGAGCAAGGTCCCATCATGGAGAAGGCCGGCGCGAGGCTCGGACTCGTTACGGCTATTGCCGGTCAACGCCGCTACGAGATCGAGGTCATCGGCGAATCGGGCCATGCCGGCACGGTGCCGATGGAAGGGCGCTGCGACGCGCTCGCGGCCGCCGCCGAAGTGATGGTCGAACTCGAAAATGTAGCGCGCCTGGTCGGCGGTTGCGTGCTCACCATCGGGTATCTCGTCGTCGAACCGAATCAGACGAACGTCATCCCGTCGCGCGTCGTCTTTCGGGTGGACCTGCGCAGCGTGGATGAGAAGAAGGTCGAGCGGCTCGATCAGTACGTGCTCGATTCGTGCGCCCGCATCAACACCGGCCGCTGCGCGACGACGCACATCAAGACGCTCGAAGCGCGCAACAGCGTTCCGATGGACGAGCGGCTGCGCAAGACGCTGCGGTCGGCGCTCGAACCGCTTGGCGAAAGAGTCTTGGACCTTCCCAGCGGCGCCGGCCACGACGCGATGTGCATTGCGGCGATCGCGCCGACCGCGATGATCTTTGTCCCGAGCGTCGGCGGAAAGAGTCACGTCGTCGAAGAGTTTACGACGCCGGGCGACTTAGAGCTCGGTGTCGAGGCCCTCACCCGCTCGATCGTCGCGATCGATGCTTCCCTTACCGGAGGAACCTAAACTGCGATTTTTCATCTGCGGCTCCGCTCTGCGAGGGCAGCCCGATCATGGGAACTTAGGCGACGCGAAATTCTTGGGCGAGGTCCGGACCGCACCGCGATACAGGTTGTATTCGGTGCGCAATCAGCATCCGGGCATTTACGAAGTTCCCGACGGCGGCGTTTCGATCGCCGGCGAGTTGTACGAGTTCACCGACGAGCAGCACGAGGCGTTGATGGCGAGCGAACCGCCGGATCTTTACGAGGGCGACGTGATTCTCGAAGACGGCTCGACGGCGAGCGCCATGATCTACCCGCAGCGCCTGATCGAGGCGCGCGGGTTTGAAGATGTCTCGCACCACGGCGGGTGGGCCGCCTTTAAAGCGTCCCACAAGTAGTAAGCGCCCCCGCTTCACTCGGAGCCGTTAACTCCCGCGGTAGGTCGAATAGCCCCACGGCGAGAGCAGCAGCGGCACGTGATATTTCGCGGCGCCGTCCACTAGGTGAAAGCGCACGCTGACGTCGCCGTAAAACGCCTCGACCGCGTTGCGCGCGAAATACGATTCGGTCGCGAACACGATCTCGTACCAGCCGTCTGGCAGCGCTTCACGCGCGAGCGGTTCGTCGGTACGGCCGTCGGCATTGGTGACCGCGCGCGCGAGCAGCGTCCGGCGTTCGTCTGCGACCGAATACAACTCAACGGCGATGCCGGCCGCCGGTGTGCCGCGCGCGATATCGAGGACGTGGGTCGTCAGCACGTTACGGTCCTTTCGCGCCGGCGTCGATCCACGCGCCCAGCAGCGCGCGTTCCTCGCCGGTCATCTTCGTCATGTTGCCGAGCGGCATCGCTTGGGTCGTGACGGCTTGCGCCTTCACGCGCGCGGCCGCCGCTTGGAGGCGAGCCGGTGAGTCAAGCAGCACCCCTTGCGGGGCGGCGTTAAAGCCGGGCTGCGTCGGATGTTCGGAATGGCAGGCGGCGCAGCGCTGTGCGACGATCGGTGCGATTTGTGCGTACGAGGGACCGGCTCCGCGGCCGCTTTCCGCAGGAGCCGTGCGCGGCGCCGCGATGAACGCGGCGAGCGCGATGGCCGCCGCAGCGGCGATCGGAAGGCCGACGGCGATCCGCGCTTTGTGCGAAAGAATGAAGAAGTGCCGTACGAGCGCTCCGGCCGCCATCAGCAGCGCGAGCACGACCCAGCCGTACGGGCCTCCGTACGCGATGGGGTAGTGGTTGCTGATCATGATGAAGAGCACGGGCAGCGTGAAGTACGTATTGTGCACCGAGCGGATCTTGCCGCGTTGTCCGGGCCGCGGATCGGGCGTTTGGCCGGCCCGAATTTGCGCCAGCATTTTGCGCTGGCCGGGAATGATCACGTGCGCGACGTTGAGGACCATAACCGTGCCGATGATGGCGCCGACGTGCAGGTAGGCGGCACGCGCGCCGAAGAGATGAAACAATCCCCACGTGCCGAGCACGAGCGACACGTACACGGCGATGCCAAGCGCGAGCGGTTGCCGTTCGAAGGCGCGGCAGAGCGCTTCGTAGACGACGACGCCCACAACGAGCGTTGCGATGGAGAGACCGATCGCGGCGGCGGGCGAGAGGTCGAGGACGCTCTTGTCGATCAGGTACGAACTCGCGCCCGCCCAATAGACGACGGCCATCAGGGCCATGCCGGAAAGCCACGTCGAATAGGCTTCCCACTTGAACCAATGCAGGTCGTGGGTCAGCGGTTCGCTCTTCGGGCCGGTCAAATACTTCTGGTTGTGATAGAAGCCGCCGCCGTGCACCGACCACAACTCGCCGCTGACGCCGTTGGCTGCGTCTTCGGCTTTCGCCGGGGCTCGCAGCTGGTTGTCGAGCCACACGAAGTAGAGCGAGGTTCCGATCCAGGCGACGCCTGCCGTGAAATGAAACCAGCGTGCGAGCAGGTTGAGCCAATTGAGAAGATAGGCCGTCACGCCGTTAGCGCTCCTTGGAGCCGCAAACGGGCGATCTCCGCGATTTCCGCGAGAGCCGTCTCGACTTCAACCGTGCGTTCGTGCGCGAGCCGCCGTTCGAGCGCGGCGAGAATCGAGGTTTTGTCGTGCTGCCGCGCGCAGATCACGAACGGAAATCCGAAATGGCGGCGATAGGCGGCATTGAGTGCATCGAAACGGCTCATCTCCTCGGGCGTTAAGCGGTCGAGTCCGGCGGCGCTTTGTTCTTCGTGTGATGACGGCGTGAGGCGGCCTTCGCGAGCGACGCGCCCAGCCAGGTCGGGATGGGCCGCGATCAAGGCGATCCGGCGTTCCAGTGGCGCTTCGCGCAGTACGTTGAGCATGCTTGCGTGCAGGGCGGCGACGCTGCCGAACGGTCTGCGTTCCCACGCGGCTTCGGCGATCCAGGGCGAGTCTTCGAATGCGAAACCGACTGCGGCTAGGAACGCGGCGCGATCGGAGCGGTTGAGCGCATCCAGCGTCATTCAGCGGCCGGGTTCGCGATGAGCTCGCTGCTCGTTCGCAACGCGCGCCTGCTGGCCACCTTCGACGAGATGGACTCGACGTTTGAAGACGGCGGTCTCTTCGCGCGCGACGGGGTCATCGAAGCCGTCGGGTCGTCCTCGTCTCTGCCCGCGACGGCGGACGAGATCGTGGATGCCGAAGGTCTGGTCGTACTGCCCGGTCTCGTCTGCACGCACCACCACTTCTATCAAACGCTGACGCGAAACTTGCCGGCGGCGCAGAACCTCGAGCTTTTCGACTGGCTGGTCGCGCACTATCCGCTCTGGGCCCGGCTAACCCCGGCGCACGTCCGTTCGAGCACCGCAGTCGCGATCGCCGAACTGCTCCTCTCGGGCTGTACGACGGCCTCCGACCACGGCTACATCTGGCCGAACGGCTGCCGCATCGACGATCAGATCGAGGTCGCGCGGCGCATGGGCATTCGTTTCCACGCCGCGCGCGGCTCGATGTCCGTCGGAACGTCGAAGGGCGGCCTGCCACCCGACGACGCGGTCGAAGACGAAGACGAGATTCTGCTTGACTGCGAACGTGCGATTCGGACCTATCACGATCCGGGACGTTACGCGATGCTGCGTATCGTGCTCGCGCCGTGCTCGCCGTTTTCGGTCTCGGCCGAGTTGATGTCGGCGAGCGCCGCGCTCGCGCGCCGCCGCGGTTGTATGCTCCACACGCACTTGTGCGAAACCCGCGACGAAGAACGGTATTGTCTCGAGCGATACGGGTTGCGGCCGGCCGACTTCGCGGAGTCGCTCGGCTGGATCGGGTCCGACGTCTGGTTCGCGCACGCGATCCACTTCGACGAACGCGAGATCGCGCGGCTCGGCGCCGCGCGAACGGGACTTGCGCATTGCCCGACTTCCAACATGCGTCTCGGTTCGGGGATCGCGCCGTTGCTCGCGCAGCAACGTGCCGGGTGGCGGGCCGGGCTCGGCGTGGACGGCTCGGCGTCGAACGACGGCTCGCACATGCTCGACGAGGTTCGGCACGCGATGCTCTTGCAACGCGTCGCACACGGCGCGGGCGCGATGAGCGCGCGTGAGGCCTTGCGGCTCGGAACGCGCGGCGGCGCCGAGGTGCTGGGGCGTGACGACATCGGCGTGCTCGCGCCGGGCATGGCCGCCGACTTGATCGGGGTCCGGGCCGATACGATCGCCACGGCCGGCGGCGCCGTACACGATCCGCTCGCCGCGCTCGTGTTCTGCCGGCTGCCCGGAGTGGATTTCAACGTCGTCAACGGCCGCGTGCTGGTGCGCGACGGAAACCTCGTCGGTGTGGACGTGCGCGCGCTCGTCGAAGAACACGACGTGCTCGCCCGCGACCTCGTGAGGGCATGACCTTGTACGCTATTGACGTATACGTTATTTGAGTATATACTGACGGTATGAGCGGGTGCCGGACTTTCGGGACTATTATCAGTGCTTTTGAAGCCGACGACGACGATATCAAGGATTACATGGTGACATATGCGATCGCAGAATGACCAGAACGACCCGCACGTCGATTGGTCGAAGCTTGGGAAGAAAACGCGCGAGCAAATTAATGCGGAAGCCGCTCGTGAAAAGGCGAAGCTTGGATTGCTTGGTCAGCGCAAACGCTTGACGGCGCACGTGAAGGGCAGCCGGTACGACGTTCAAATGCCGAACGTTCGAGCAATTCGCGAGCAACTCAAGCTAACGCAACAAGCTTTTGCGACGCGGTTTCACTTGAGTTTACGAACCGTACAACAATGGGAGCAACAGCGCGCATCTCCCGATATGCCGGCTCGCATTCTTCTGAAGGCGATCGAGCAGGCGCCCGAGATCGTCGCGGAAGCCGCAGCGTCCGTCGAGCGAGAACTCACGGCGACTCGACGGTAAATGTTTAGTGAAACGCCGCAGCCGTGCCGCGGCGTCGCTCAGGCTTCGGCCGACTCCGCCTGTTCGGCCGAAGCTGCCAGCTGGGCGAGTGAGGCGGCTACGTTACTGAATTCAGCCAGGGCCGCTTCGAGGTCTTCGACGATCTCCGCGGCGAGGATGTGGGGCTCGGGCAGATTTGCGGCGTCCTCAAGAGACTCGTCACGCAGCCAGAACACGTCCAAGCTCGCTTTGTCGCGCGTGATGATTTCGTCGTAGGTAAACCGGTGGAAGCGTTCCGTCTCGACCCGCCCGATGCGATCGCCGGCGCGATAGGATGTCACGAAGTCCTCGAG
>JACRTZ010000271.1 GCA_014304965.1 Vulcanimicrobiota bacterium
ACGGCAACACGGCCAAAGGCCCGTGCTTCCCCGGAACCGTGGCTTCGGGCTACCAACCCGCGTACATCGGTCCCGGCCCCCAACCGTTCGGGTTCACGCCCGCGACGACCACGGTCGCTCCGACGTGCACCGTTGCCGCACCGTGCTGGACGACCCCGACCGGGCAAGCCAACAACGGACAGTACGCGTACGGTACGCCCTTCAGCCAGCCTGAAATCGACCGGCTGCGCGGCGGCACGTTCCAATATCTGCATCCGTTCGGCGACAACCTGATTTCGTTCAGCTACGACTTCCACTCCGACGACACGTCATCGACGAGCGGCGACACAACGCCGGTCTACCCAGGCTGCACCGAAGTCGTCGGCTCGATTTCGAATGCGGCGCCTTCGGTAGTGGGCACGCCTCCGCCGGCCGCCGGTCTTCTTGGTCGCCAGCCCGGCTGCGCGCTGACGAACCTCCCGCGCACCTCGGTCGGAATACCGCCAACCCAGATTCGCGTCAGCGACTTCGCATTGACCGGACTCTTCCAAGTCAATCCGGCGCTGCAATTAGCGCTAGGCGCGTATTACGAGCATTACAACTCGCGCGCGCAGACCGAGGATCCGAACGTCCTCAACAACTTTGCGCTCAATAATTGCACGAGCTTCAAGCCTGCGCCGGCGCTGCCGGGCACGTGCTTGGCAACCACGACCGCCTCCGCCCCAGTCTCGCTCGTCACGGTCACGCACGCGTTCAGCCACTTCGACCCGCACGTCGGCTTAACGTATCGCGCCGGCCCCAATACGGTGATTCGCGCAACGGCCGGCTCGTCCGTGACGATGCCGTTCGCGTTCTTCATCTCGGGTCTCGGCAGCGTGACGATCCCGAACGCCGCCAACAACCAGCAGTACACCGTCTCGCTCGCCAACACCGGGCTCAAACCCGAGACGACGGTCGCCTACAATCTCGGGCTCGATACGCGTTTGCCCGACGGCGGCGTGTTCTCGACGGACATCTTCAACAATACGGTTCACAACATCTTCATGAGCCAAAGCATCGGCGTCCCGTGCCCCGCGGCATTCGATCCCGCCTTCGGCGGAACTGCGACAGGCGGATGTTTCCAGTCGCAGACGGTCAACGGGCCAATCGGCCGATACTACGGTCTCGAGCTCGCATTCAACAAGAACGTTCCCGTCGGCTTCGGGTACACGTTGACCGGGACGCTCGAGCGCGCTTACCTCGATCAACTGCCGCTGAGCCTCTATGCGACGGGCTTTAACCAGCTCGTTAGCGGAAAGCAGCTCGACGGCAGCGCGCTCAGCCAAGGCTCGGTTCCGTACGCGAAGGGCTACGGCGAGGCGCGTTGGACGGCAGGGAACAACCAGTTGTTCAGCTTCGGCGCGCGGTGGGAGGGAGCGAACAACTCCACCTATGGCCCGTCCTTCACGCTGTTCAACGCGACCGCGCGTTGGAATATCGTTCCAAAGACGACCTTCCAATTGGCAGTGGACAACCTCTTCAACCTGTCCACCGGCACGGACGTCGTCCGCGCGCTGTTCGGCCAAGGCAACAAGACGATCACTGCCGGCGTCTCAAACGGCAACCTCGTCTACTCGAACCTCGCGACGCCGAAGTCGATCCAGCAACTGGCACCGCGGACGATCCGCTTTACCCTCAGCCGCCGCTTCCAATAGCCCTCGGCCTCGAACCCAAAAGCCCGCCGGTCGTCCGGCGGGCTTTTTCTTTGCGCGCGCATAACCGCGCGCGCATGCCGAACTATTGGCTGTTCAAAACGGAACCCGACACGTTCGGCTGGGACCGCCTCAAGCGCGAGGGCGGCACCGAGTGGAGCGGCGTGCGCAACTATCAGGCGCGCAATAACATGATGGCGATGAAGCTCGGGGATCTCGGTTTCTTCTACCATTCGAGCTGCAAAGAACCCGGCATCGCCGGCATCGTGAAGGTCGTGCGCGAGGCCTACCCCGACTTCACGGCGCGCGAGCGCAAGGGGCCGTACTTCGACCCAAAGTCGACCGAGGCCAATCCGATCTGGCGTATGGTGGACGTCGCCTACGAGGCCGACGTTCCGCGCTACGTGACGCTCGCGGAGTTGCGCGCGCATCCGAGCTTGGCGGCAACGATGGTGCTACTCCAGCGCGGCTCCCGTCTATCGGTGCAGCCGGTGCACGTACGTGAATGGAAATTGATTCTGGAAATCGCGCAGCACCCGCCGGCCGCGAAGCGGGACTGACGGCCCCTACGCGCGGGGTTCGGCCAGTTCGATCGCGACTTCCGGTTGCGCGAGCTTCGCCAGCAACGCTTCTTGCGCGCAGAATTCCGCTTGCCCGTTGTGCGGCTTGCGGCGCACATACGAACCGTCGGAGCAGAGCCAGCGCGTCTTGCGATTGTCTTGGAGCAGCACGGAGAGCACGTCGTCGCAAATCGTTTCCGCCAACGCCGGATCGAGCACGGGAACGACGGTCTCGACCCGCCGGTCGAGATTGCGTCCCATCCAATCGGCGCTGCCGACGAAGACCTCGCGGTTGCCGCCGTTGACGAACATCACGACCCGCGAGTGTTCGAGGAAGCGCCCGACCACGCTGCGCACCCGAATCGTCTCGCTCACGCCCGCGATGCCCGGCCGCAGTTCGCACATGCCGCGAATGATCAGCTCGATCGGCACGCCGGCTTGCGAGGCGGCGTAGAGTTCCTGCACCATCTTCGCGTCCGAGAGCGCGTTCAATTTCGCGACGATGCCCGACGGACGGCCCGCGCGCGCGTGCTCGGCTTCGCGCCGAATGAGGGCGGTAAAGCCTTCCCGCATCGTCGTCGGCGCGACCAAGAGCTTGTCGTACACGCTCGTTTTCGAAAAACCGGTTAAGCGGTTGAAGAGATGTGTCACGTCGTTGCCGAGCTCGGGGCGGCACGTGAACAGCGACAGGTCGGTATACGTGCGCGCCGTCTTCTCGTTGTAGTTGCCGGTCCCGAAGTGAACGTACCGCCGGATGCCTTCGGGCTCGTCGCGCACGACCAAGATGACTTTGGCGTGCACCTTGAGCCCGGGAAAGCCGTACACGACGTGCGCTCCGACGCGTTCCAGCGTGCGCGCCCAATGGATGTTGTTCTCTTCGTCAAAACGCGCTTTGAGTTCGATCAGCGCGGCGACCTGTTTGCCGTTTTCGGCCGCCTGCGTAAGCGCGCGCACGATCGGAGAATTCCCCGAGGTGCGGTAGAGCGTCTGTTTGATGGCGAGGACGTGCGGATCTTCGGCGGCTTGTTCGAGGAACTGCATGACGGGATCGAACGAGTCGTAGGGATGATGCAGCAGAATGTCGCCTTCGCGAATCGCCGCGAACATGTCCGGCTTTCCCACGAGCCGCTTGGGAATTGCCGGCGTGAACGGCGCGTCATGGAGGTCGGCGCGTTCGAGGTTCGCGAGCGTCCACAAGTCGGACGTTCCGAGCAGGCCGTCGATTTCGTAAAGGTCCACGTCGCCGAGTACGAGCGCTTCGAGCAGCATCGCGCGCAGATGCTCGGGCATGCGCGCTTCGACTTCCAACCGCACGGGCTCGCCGAAGCGCCGCCGGCGTAACTCAGACTCGATCGCGCGCAAGAGATCGTCGGCCTCGTCTTCTTGCAGATCGAGGTCGGCGTCGCGCGTGACCCGGAACAGGTACGACGCGCGGACGTCCATGCCGGGGAACAAGGCGTCGAGGTTGTGGGCGATCGCGTCTTCGAGCAGGACATAATGCTTCTGGCCGCCCGGCGCGTCAACAGGCATGAACCGGGGCAAGCTCGGCGGCACTTTGACGCGAGCGAAGTGCAATTCCGGACCTTCGTCGGTCATTTCGTACATCTCGACGCCCAGTGACAGCGACAAGTTCGAGATGTACGGAAACGGATGACCCTGGTCCACGGCCAGCGGCGTGAGTACCGGGAAGATGCGCTCTTCGAAAGTTCGCCGCAATTCGGCGCGGCGCGATTCGTCGAGTTCGTCGTACGCCAAGATGCGGATGCCTTCGCGTTCGAGCGCGGGCAGCAGATCGTAGCGAAGCAATCGGATGAAGCGCTCGAGCGACGGGCGCAGGCGTTCGGAAATCGCGCGCAGTTGTTCCTCGGGAAGCCGTCCGTCGTTCGAGCGGCGGTGCACTTCGGCGGCGATCTGCTGCTTGATCGCCGCGACGCGTATCATGAAATACTCATCGAGGTTGGTGCTGAAGATCGCCATAAATTTCAGGCGCTCGAGCAACGGGTTGCGGGGATCGATCGCCTCTTCGAGCACACGGTCGTTGAATTCCAGCCACGAAAGCTCGCGGCTGTAGTACAGCGACGGGTCGTCCAGGCCGGGGGGCTGGACCGGAGCCTGGGCCGCCACGGGCGCGGCGAGCGAAGGCTCGGACACGATCATGAGCGCAACCTTCGGCGGGACCCCGGTGCATAACCCGGTCCCGCTTGATAATGCTCGACTTGCTCCTTCACGTACGCGACCATCTGCTGCTGGCGGGAAGCGCGCTGGCGGTTGCGCTGGCGGCCGGGCTGCCGGCCGGCGTCGCAGCCGCGCGGCATCCGCGCCTCCGTGGTTTGACGCTCGGCGCGATCGGTACGGCGCGGGTAATCCCGAGCCTCGCGGTCCTGGCGCTGATGCTTCCTTTGATCGGTATCGGCTTTTTGCCGGCGGCCGTTGCTTTGACGCTGCTCGCGATCCCTCCGATCGCGATCGCGGCCGACGCCGGCCTGCGTGGGGTCCCCGCCGAGGTGCGCGACGCCGCGCGCGGCCTCGGCTTCAGCGACCGGCAAATCCGGCGCCGCATCGACTGGCCGCTGGCGCTGCCGGTCGTCTTTTCGGGCGTACGCACGGCGACCGTCGAAGTCATTGCGAGCGCCACGCTCGCCGCCTTCATCGGCGGCGGGGGACTCGGCGAATACATCGTCAACGGTCTTGCGGGCGCGGACATGCCGACGCTGCTCGAAGGCGCGATCACCGTTGCCGCGCTTGCGCTCGGCGCGGACGCATCGCTGGCCACCGTCGAACGCCGGCTTGCGGCGCGCACGAACATCCCGCTGGAGAAAGGCACCATATGGTCTACGGCCGCCGCCTGAATCGCCGAACCGCACTCGTCCTGCTATCCGCCGGCATGCTGCTTCCATCGTGCGCCCGGCCGAGCGCCGCCGGCGTCGCGGTCGGCTCCAAAGACTTCACGGAAGAACTCGTGCTCGGCGAGATGTACGCGGCGCTGCTCGAGAAGCGGGGGCTCGCGGTCGCGCGCAAATTGAATTTAGGCGGCACGCAGGTCGCGATGGAAGCGCTGCGGCGCGGCGACATCGACCTGTATCCGGAATACACTGGAACTG
>JACRTZ010000137.1 GCA_014304965.1 Vulcanimicrobiota bacterium
GACTTCGCGAATGCGCGCCGCAAATACAGCGAAAATTCGGCGTCGCCGTAATTGGTAAGCCCGCGTGCGAGCCCTCGCGCTATGCCGATACCATCGTTCCCCGAGAATACGCCGTCTGTCCCAACCGTGCGTCGAGCGCGCGCTCCTGGTCGGCGGTCAGCGTCCGCAACGGAGGCATCACGCGAAC
Source organism: Vulcanimicrobiota bacterium (assembly GCA_014304965.1). Classification (GTDB taxonomy): domain Bacteria; phylum Vulcanimicrobiota; class Vulcanimicrobiia; order Vulcanimicrobiales; family Vulcanimicrobiaceae; genus Cryoxeromicrobium; species Cryoxeromicrobium davisii. The sequence continues at coordinate 188 of JACRTZ010000137.1, forward strand.
CCAACCCTCGCGCTGGCAGGCGTGCGCGAGCATGTGGTGGAGAGCCGGAACGAGCGGAAACTCCGAGATCGCGCCGCGGATTGCGGCAAGGTCGCGTTGCGCCGTTTTCGTCGCCTCGCCGCCTTCACCGGCCCACACGCGTCCCGAGAGTGCCGACGTCACGTTGAGGGTCGCGGAAATGCAGCCCGCATAGCCGCAACGCCGCGCATCGAGCAATTGCGCTTCCGACGCCGCAAAAATTTCAAACGCCGGAAAGAGCCGATGCAGCTCGGCTTCGTAGGCGACGTCTTGCGAACTGTCTTTGAGTCCGGTGATCCGTTCCGGAAATGCGTCGAGCAGCCGCCCGACGAGCGCTGGCGTGAACGGCACCGCGCTCATGCCGGGAAAATTGTAGAGATAGAGCCGCAACTCGCCGTCGACGCGCGCAAGCAGTTCTGCGAAAAACGAAAAGACGCCGTCCTCGCTGACGTTTTTATAGTAGAACAGCGGGATGACGAGCGCGCCCCCGAACCCGAGTTCGACGGAAGACTGCGTCAGACGCACGGCGTCCTCGAGGTTGGCGGCGCCGGTACCGACCATCATCTTCTCGAGCGGCAGGCCGCTCGATGCGATTGCGGCCATCAGCCGCAGACGCTGGCCGACGGAAAACGACGTGGCTTGCCCCGTCGTGCCGAGGACGTTGAGACCGTCGCACCCGTTTGCGAGCAGGTGCCGCGCGTGGGAGAGAAATGCTTCGTGATCGGGTTCGAGGCGATCGTCCACGGGCGTCGCAATTGCCGCGAGGATGCCGCTCGGCGGGAGAGATGTCATCCCGGCGCGCTTCCGCACGCAGGGAAGCCGTCCCGCCAAGACCCGGGCGCGGCTGCCGCGAAAGGGGCCCGTCCATGATTGAGTCCTATCTCCGGCCGACGTCTCTCGACGAGGCTCTCGACGTACTGACCCGCGAGGGTGCCCGCTCGCGCATCGTATCGGGCGGCACCGACGTCCTCGTCGAACTGCAGCGCGGGATCAAACCGGCGACGCAATTGATCGACGTGACCGGCCTCGGTGCGGAGCTGGACTTCATCAGCGACGGCCGCGAGCGCGTCCGTCTGGGCGGCTTGACGACGCATAACGCGGTGCTCGCGTCTGCTCTGCTCCGTCGCGAGGCCTTGCCGCTCGTGCAAGCGTGCGTCGAGGTCGGCGCGCCGCAAATCCGAACGCGCGGAACCATCGCCGGCAACGTCGTCACTTCCTCACCGGCCAACGATACGATCACCGCGCTCGTCGCGCTCGACGCCGACGTCGAACTCGTCAGCCGGCGCGGCTTGCGCACGCTGCCGATCGATCGCTTTTGCACCGGCTTCCGGACGACGGCCCTCGAGCCCGACGAGCTGATTCGCAGCATCGGGATTCGCAAGCTCGGCAACGTGCGGCGCGGCATCTTCCTCAAACTCGGCCTGCGCCGCGCGCAGGCGATTTCGGTTATCGACGTGGCGGTCGTGCTCGAATTCGCGGGGCGACGATCTCGGACGCGCGGATCGCGCTCGGATGCGTCGCGCCCACCATCGTCCGCGCCCGTGGCGCCGAGACAGCACTCATCGGCGGAACGCTCGATCGCGCCGCGCGCGAAACGGCCGCGCGGCTCGCTTCGGAAGAGATCGCGCCCATTGACGACGTGCGCGGTTCCGCCGCGTACCGGCGTCGCGCGATTGCGGCCACCCTCGAGAGCGCGCTCGAACGTATCGCCGACGGCACCGAAGCGCGCGGCCTCGAGATCGCGCCCGTGCTGCTGGAAACGCCCGCGCCGTCACGACCGCCGAAACCGTTTCACGGCACGATTGAAACGACCATTAACGGACATCTCTCGCGGCTGCACGACGCTTCGCATAAATCGCTGCTCGACGCGCTGCGCGACGAAGCCGGCCTGACCGGTGCAAAAGAGGGTTGCGCGGAGGGCGAGTGCGGCGCATGCACGGTATGGCTCGACGGCCGCGCGGTCATGTCGTGCCTGGTCCCCGCGCCGCAAGCGCACGGCGGCGAGGTCGTGACGATCGAAGGGCTCGCGAGCTCCGTCGAACTGCACCCGCTGCAGCAGGCGTTCATCGACAACGCGGCCGTGCAGTGCGGCTTCTGCATCCCCGGCATGCTGATGGCGGGTGCGAAGCTGCTCGACGAACGTCCGGATTGCAGCCTCGACGAAGCGCAGGTCGCGATCAGCGGCAACATCTGCCGCTGCACCGGTTACAAGAAAATTCTGGCGGCGATGCTCGACGCGAGCGAGGCCATCGTCGAACGCGCGGAGCCGCTCGAGGTCTCGGCGTGAAAACGGTCGGCGCCTCGCCGCCGCGGCCCGACGCATACAAAAAGGTGACCGGGACGGCGCGCTACCCGGCCGATCTCGTGCGACCCGACATGCTGCACGCGGCGGCGGTGTTCGCGGGACGCCCGCACGCGCGCATTCTCACGATCGACGCCGCCGAAGCGCGGGCGGCGAAAGGCGTCCGCGCCGTCCTTACCGCGGCGGACGTTCCGTATAACCGTTTCGGCCTCATCGAAGCCGATCAGCCGCTGCTCTGCGACGAGGTCGTGCGCTTCTCCGGCGATCGCGTCGCCGTCGTCGTAGCAGAATCGGCGGCGCTCGCACGGCGCGCGGCCGCGCTCGTGCGCGTCGCATACGAAGATCTTCCGATCGTCTCGGATCCCCGCGAAGCGCGCAAAGACGGCGCGCCGCGCGTGCACGAAGATCGTCCCAACGTCCTGCTTCATCAAAAAATTCGCCGCGGCGACGTCGAGGCCGCGTTCGCGCACGCCGACGTCGTGGTCGAAGCCGCATTTACGACCGGCTGGCAAGAGCACGCGTACCTGCAGCCCGATGCCGGCATCGCCTATTGGGAAGGCGACCGGCTGGTGGTGGAAACGGCCGGACAATGGCTGCACGAAGATCGCCGTCAAATCGCCGCGATGTTCGCGATGCCCGAGGAGCGCGTGGTCATCCGCTACGCGGCGATCGGCGGCGCGTTCGGCGGACGCGAAGATCTCTCGCTGCCGCCGCTCGTGGCGCTTGCGGCCTGGAAACTCAAAGTACCGGTGGCGATGGTCTGGAATCGCGAAGAGTCCATCATCGGCCATCACAAACGTCATCCATACTTTATCACCGCGAAGTGGGGCGCGAAGCGCGACGGCACGATCGTCGCCGCGCAAACCGAGCTCGTCGCCGACGGCGGCGCGTACGCGTCCACCTCGGCCGAGGTGCTCAAGTGTTCGGCCATCTTCGCGATCGGTCCGTATAGCATCGAGAACGTGCAGACCGATGCGATCGTCTGCTACACGAACAACGTGCCGAGCGGCGCCTTCCGCGGCTTCGGAGCGCCCCAGGCGCACTTCGCGGCCGAAACGATGGTGACGCGGCTCGGCATCGCGCTCGGGATCGGCGCCTCAGAGATTCGCCGGCAGAATTTGTACCGCGAAGGCGATCTGCAGTCCACGGGCGATCCGCTCCCCGCGGGCGTCAGCGTGCGCGAAGTGTTCGGCCGCTGTCTCGCCGAGCGGGAAGAGCACATGAACCGCTTGCCGCAAGCGGCCGACAGCCCGCTGCGGCGCGGCATCGGCATCGCGTGCGGGATCAAGAACGTAGGCTACTCCTTCGGTTTCCCGGAGCAGGCGACGGCGACGGTCGAACTCGACGTCGGCAGCGCCGGGCCGTTCGGAGCGACGGTACGTGTGGGCGCCGCCGAGGTCGGCCAAGGCGTGCATCTCATCCTGCGTCAGATCGCGGCGGAAACGCTCGATTTTGCGCTCTCGCAAGTCACGATGATCACCGACGATTCGTCGCAGGCTCCCAACGCCGGCTCGGTCTCCGCGTCGCGCATGACCTTGATGGGCGGGCGCGCCGTGAAGGACGCGGCGGAGGCCGCCCTGCGCAATTGGCGCGCGGGCGCGAAACCCCGCGCGACCGTTCAGTACCGCCCGCCGCGCACGACGCCGCTCGACCTCGAAACGGGCGACGGCGTGCCCAATTACTGCTACGGCTATACGGCGCAGGCCGTCGAAGTCGAAGTGGACGTGCGCACCGGCGTTACGCGGGTCACGCGCGTGATCAGCGCGCACGACGTGGGCCGCGCGATCAACGTGCAGCAAGTCGAGGGACAGATCGAAGGCTGCATCGCGCAGGCCGTCGGCTACGCGCTAACGGAGAATTTCGTCGTGCGCGAGGGCCGCGTAATGACGCCGCACTTCAGCAACTACCTGCTCCCGACGACGCTCGACGTGCCGGTCGACATTCGCTCGGTCATCCTAGAAACGGCCGATCCGAACGGTCCCTTCGGCGCGCGAGGCGTCGCCGAAATGCCGCTCGTTCCGTTTGCGGCCGCGGTGGCTGCGGCCATTTACGACGCGACGGGGGCCTGGGTCACGGATCTGCCGATGACACCCGAGCGCGTCTTGGCCGCAATAGACGCGGCTCGCTCGGCCGCCGCGCCTGCGGAAGCGCTGGTCACCCGCTGAGCGACGCGGCCTACGGCGCGCACGTCGCCGCGGTCGAGCCGCACGGCATCGAACGCATCGGCGAAACCGAACGCCACGGCAGTCCCCGCGATCTCTTTTCGCTCTGGTTCGCCGCGAACGCGGAAACGGCGACCTTCGCGACCGGCATCCTCACGATCGCGCTGTACGGTACGAGTTTTTGGGGCGCGGCGCTCGGCATCGCGATCGGCAACGTCGCCGGCTACGGGGTGCTCGGTTTTCTTTCGCAGTTCGGGCCGCGCTTCGGACGGCCGCAGATGGTCGTATCGCGCATGGTTTTCGGCGAGAACGCGAACGTCGCGCCGGCCGTTCTCGCCTTTCTGGCCGGCGTCGGCTGGTTCGCGATCAACACGATCTTCGGAGCGTTCGCGGTCCAGGCGCTCGCGCACATCGCGTACGTTCCGGCACTCGCGATCGTTTTGATTTTCGAGATCGTCATCGCGATTTACGGCCACAACATGATCCATCTCTTCGAGAAGATTGCGGGCGTCGCGCTGACGGTCGGATTCGTCGCGATCGCGATCGCCTGCTTTGCGCGCGCACACCTCGGCGCGCCGTTCGATCCGCACGCGCCGCTCGCTGCCGGCGGACAGCCTGCGGGCGTCGTGTACTCGGCGG
>JACRTZ010000149.1 GCA_014304965.1 Vulcanimicrobiota bacterium
GGGGATGAGATACAACTCATCGATACCGCTCGCCGCGAGTAAGTCCACCCGTTCGGCCAGCGTCGTGATTTGCGCGGGCACGTGCTCGGGGCGCAGAAACGTGGATGGGTGATTGCGGAACGTCAGGACGGCCGCGTTGTAGCCCGGTTTGCGCAAGCGCAGCAGTCCCTTGACGATCTCGCCGTGACCGCGATGCAGACCGTCGAAAAAGCCGATCGCAAGCACGATCGGCCGATCGCCTGTCGCGCGCTCCTCTAACTCGTGGTGGATCTTCATACAAACACTTTGCGCGGCGCGAGCAACGCACCGACCGCCTCGCCGACGCCGACGAGCACGCGCGACGAGTCGCGCACGAACACGTGTTTCGAGATGGCGCCGTCGGGCAGCGGCACGAAGCGGCCCGCCCGAAAATCTGCCGCGCCGCGCCCATCGAGGACGATCGTCGGCAACGGGATCACGCGTTCGGGCGGCACGATCGCGTCCGCGGGAGCCGCGGCAATCTGTTCGATCGTCAAACTCTCGTAGAGCACGAACGGGCCGGACGCTTCGCGCAGCAGCGCGCCCAGGTGTCCGAGCGTACCGATCGCCACCGCTATATCTTCGCAGAGCGTCCGCACGTACGTGCCTTCGGAGCAGGCGCACGACAAGCGTGCGACACCCGCTTCGTAACCGAGCAGCGTCAGAGCGTACATCGTAATCTTTCGCGGCGCTCGTTCTACGGTGATCCCCGCGCGTGCGAGGGAGTACAAGCGTTTGCCCTCGTGATGAACGGCGCTGTACATGGGCGGCACTTGGTCCAGTTTGCCGACGAACCGCGGCAGCACGTCGCGCAAAAGGCGCGCCGCGTCGCGCGGGATCGGCGCTTCGGCGGTGGTCGCGCCGCTGGCATCGGCGGTTTCGGTCGCGCGTCCGAGCACGAGCGTGAAGGCGTACGACTTGCGGCGATCTTCGAGCAGCGGAATCAAACGCGTCGCTTTACCGAGCGCGAGCGGCAGCACGCCCGCAGCCGTCGGATCGAGCGTGCCCAGATGCCCGACCGGGAAGCGCGCGCCGAAATTGCGCGCGAAGATGCGCCGGACGCGCGCGCCGACCTGCGTCGAGGTCGGCCCCGACGGCTTGAAAACGTTGAGGAAACCGAGCACAAATGCGCTCTGGAAAGCGCTACAGCCCTTCGGCGACGAGCGCGGCGCGAACGTCGGCGACCGCTTGGTCCAAATTCCCGTTATACGTCAGGCCGGACGCGCGCGCGTGACCGCCGCCGCCGAGGCGGCCGGCCGCGGACTGCACGTTGATCTTCCCGTTGCTGCGCAGGCTGACGCGAATTTCGCCCTCGTACGCTTTGAACAGTGCTGCCGCTTCGACGCCTTCGATCGAGCGCAAGTGCTGGACGATCTCTTCGGTGTCTTCACCGTCGGCGTGATTGCTCGAAAGCATCGCATCGTCCACGACCGACCAGCAGAAGCGGCCGCCGAGTTCGAGGTGCGCGCTCGCGAGCGCGGACCCAACGAGCTTGACTGCGGCAAAGCGCTTGTTCGCGAAGATCTCATTTGTGATCTCTTCTTTGTCCGCCCCGAGATCGACCATCTCCGCCGAAAGGCGCAGCACGTCGGCCGTGGTGTTGGCGTGCATGAAGCCGCCCGTGTCGGTCATAATCGTGGTCAAGAGACACGTCGCGATATCGCGCGTCACCGGCGCCCCGAGCGCTTTGAGAAGGCGCAAAACGCAGGTCCCGGTCGAGCACTCGGTCTCGAGGATGTAATTGAGCGCCCCGAAGTGCGAGTTCGCCAAGTGGTGATCGATGTCGAGCATGTTGCGCCGCTCGAGCGGCGGCAGAAACTCGCCGGCCCGCGAGAAGTCCGCCATGTCGCAAAAAACCCAGAGGGTGTCGGACGGCAAGTCGGCGGGCACCTCGCGCGCGACCTTGTCGGAATCCGGCAGAAAGCGCAAGTTGCGCGGCACGGGATCCTGTTGGAAATAATGAACGCGCTTGCCCAGCGCGCGCAGCGCCAGGCCGAGGGCCAGGCCTGCGCCGAGCGTGTCGCCGTCCGGCTTGACGTGGCTGACCATGACGAACGCGGGCCGCGCGCGCAGTTCCGCGACGACTTCTTCCGTCGTCGAATCGCGCACTTCATTTTGAATCATTGACGTCTCCGGTTTTCGAGCTTGCGTTCGCTTTCGCCAGCACCTGGCCGAGCGCGATCGCGCGCTCGGTCGAGCGGTCTTCGACGAATGCCAGCTCAGGGGTATGACGCAGCTTGATCGCGTGACCGAGCTCGCCGCGCAAAAACTTCTTGGCGGATTCGAGAGCTTCCATGCTCTGTTTGGCCACGTGTCGATCGCCGATGATGGAAACGAAGACCTTGGCCGTATGCATGTCCTGCGTGATCTCGACCCGCGTCACCGTCACGAAACCGAGTCGCGGATCGCCGAGTTCGCGCGAAATCAGGCGCGCGAGTTCGCGCTGGAGTTCGTGGTCGATACGCGACTGCCGCTCTTTTTTCATTGCGGATCCGTGCCGGTGCGGCGGCGGGCCATAAGCAAATTGATTCCCGCAACGGTAGTGGTCGCGCCGCCCAAACCGACGCATAGACCCATAACGAAACTGTAGGATCCGTTCGGAGTAAGGGCATAGATCGCGACGCCGACAAAAAGCACGACGACGCCGAACCAGAAGATTTGCGCGTCGCTGAAACGCGATTTCGCAATGGAATACACGGTTAGCCGGCCGCCGTCATCGCGGGGCTCGCCGCAAGATGAACCTGGCGAGCGACCATACCATGAATCCCATCGCGGCCAGAATCGAGCCGAGCGCGGCGAGAGCGTAATGGAGCTGCAAGAGCGCCTCGCCGCCGAGCAGCAAGGTCATGGCGGCCCACATGGATACGATCAATTGACGCGGCGTCAGCCGGCCTGCTAAGCGGTACTCGCCGCGCGACATGCTCCAGATAAAAAAGGCGAACAAGGTGAACGCGAGCAGCGCGACCGGCACCCAGACCTGCGATACCGCGTACATCATGCCGTAGAGCGACGCAGCGGTTACGACGGCGAACCCCAGCACGCCCGCCATTTCCGTCCAGCGGAACGCCTCTTGCGGCAGCGCGACCGCTCCCGGCCGCGGGAAAACTCTTACCTGGCGCGAGATCCCGAGGATCAGCGCGAGGACGCCCGCCGCGATCAGTAAGCCCGAAACGGTGCCGCTCGATGGAAAGCTGAGCACCTCCGAAACGCCGGCCATGACGAGCGCGACGACTCCGAACGCAATGAGCTGCGCGTTACCGAAGCGCGCTCTGAAGTTGGTGACCACGCGCTACGCCGGAACGGGTTCCGGCGCGACCAACTCCGAGGCGAACGCTTCGATCACGTCGCCGGCCTTGAGGTCTTGGAACTTCGCGACCTGGACGCCGCACTCGAAGTTCTCCGCGACCTCCCGAACGTCGTCCTTGAAGCGCCGCAGCGATTCGAGTTCGCCGTCGAAGATGACGGCGCTATCGCGCAAGATGCGGACCTTCGCGCTGCGCGTGAGCTTGCCGCTCTGCACGTAACAGCCCGCAATCGTGCCGATCTTCGAGACTTTGAAGACTTCGCGCACTTCAGCGCGCCCGAGCACGACCTCGCGGAATTTCGGCGCGAGCATCCCGACGAGCGCCTTCTTGAGATCGTTTTCGACGTCGTAGATGACGTTGTAGAAGCGGATGTCCACTTGCTCGTTCTCGGCGAGCCGTTTGACCGTCTCGTCCGGCCGAATGTTGAAGCCGATGAGCACGGCGTTCGAAGCACTCGCGAGGTTGACGTCGTTGGGCGTGATGCCGCCGACGCCCGAGTAGATGACGCGGATGTCCACTTCGGCGTTCGAGAGCGATTCAACGCGCGAACGCAGTGCCTCGACCGCGCCTTGCCCGTCGGCCTTCATGATCAAGTTGAGCGTCTTGTTCGCGCCGTCGGTCGGTAACGACATGAAGCTCTCGAGCGTGATGCGCGGCCCCGACGATGCCGCGACGCGAATTTCCGCGCGGCGCGTGCTGCGCTTAGCGGCGGCTTCGCGCGCGACGCGTTCGTCGGAAACGACCATCAGGGTGTCGCCGGCGCTCGGCACTTCGGACAGACCCATGATCTCGACGGGAATCGAAGGGCCGGCCTTCTTCACTTGCTTGCCTTTGTCGTCCACGAGCGCGCGGATCTTCCCGTACGCTCCGCCCACGACGACGATGTCGCCAACGCGCAGCGTGCCGTTCTGCACGAGCACGGTCGCAACCGCACCGCGGCCCTTGTCGAGCGCGGACTCGATCACCACGCCTTGCGCGCGGCGCTGTTTATTTGCTTTGAGGTCGCGAATGTCGGCTTCGAGCAAAACGGTCTCGAGCAACGCGTCGATGCCGTCGCCGGTGCGCGCGGAAACGGGCACCACCTCGGTTTTGCCGCCCCAATCCACGGGCTGCAGGCCTTGTTCGGCCAGTTGCGACTTGACGCGATCGGGTTGCGCGTCTTCCTTGTCCATCTTGTTCATCGCGACGACGATCGGCACTTTCGCCGCGCGAATGTGCGAAATCGCTTCGATCGTTTGCGGCATCACGCCGTCGTCGGCCGCAACCACGAGAATTGCGACGTCGGTGACCTTGGCGCCGCGGGCGCGCATGGCCGTAAATGCTTCGTGACCGGGCGTGTCGATGAAGGTGATCTCGCGATCGCCGCGTTTGACCGTGTACGCGCCGATACGCTGCGTGATGCCGCCCGCTTCGCCGCCGGCGACGTTGGCCGCGCGAATCTTGTCGAGGAGCGAGGTCTTGCCGTGGTCCACGTGACCGAGCACGGTAACGACCGGCGGACGCGGAGCCATGAGTTCGGGACGATCTTCTTCTTGCTCGACGACGACTTCTTCGCCGGCTTCCTTGATGACCGCGTTGAATCCGAACTTCTTCGCGACGTTCTGCGCGACGAGCGCCGGAATGTTCTGATTGATCGTCGCCATCGTGCCGATCTTGATCAGCTCTTTTATGACGTCTTTGGCCGGAACGATCATCGAGGTCGCGAGCTCTTGCACGGTGAGAACGTCGGGAATCTCGATCGTTTCGAGCACGGTCGGCGCAACGGCGGGCGCCGCATCGAGCGAGCCGCGTTTCTTGCGCTGCCGGTCTTTGTCGAGCAGCATTTATTTTTCGCGGTCTTTTTTTGCCGCCGTATCG
>JACRTZ010000290.1 GCA_014304965.1 Vulcanimicrobiota bacterium
AAGTTCTGGCTGATCTTCGAACGCTTCCTCAACCCAGACCGCATCTCGATGCCCGACATCGACACCGACTTCTGCGTCGAGCGCCGCGACGAAGTGATCGCGTACGTGACCCAAAAGTACGGCAAGGACCGGGTCGCGCAGATCGTGACGTTTGGAACGATGGCAGCCCGCGCGGCGATCCGCGACGCCGGCCGCGCGCTCGCGGTGCCGCTCGGCGACGTGGACCGGGTGGCCAAGCTGATCCCCTCGGGACCCGGAGGTTTCACGATCGAAGCGGCGCTCAAGAGCATTCCGGAGCTGCGCGCGCTCTACGAAGCGTCCTACGTGATCCGCAAACTGCTCGATACGGCGAAATCCATCGAAGGTTTGTCGCGGCACGCGTCCACGCACGCGGCCGGCGTCGTGATCTCAAAAGAGCCGCTGGTGGATATTACGCCCCTCATCAAATTCGGCGACGACGAAATCAACACGCAGTACGACATGGACTGGGTCGAGCGCATCGGCCTGCTCAAGATGGACTTCCTCGGGCTGCGCAACCTCACGGTGATGAAGAACGCCGTGGACGAGATCCGGCGCGTCGAGAACCCGGCCTTCGAACTTGCGACGATTCCCGACGACGACGCGAAGACGTTCGAAATGCTCGGCCGCGGCGAAACGACCGGTGTCTTTCAACTCGAGTCCGACGGCATGCGCCGCGTCGTCTCAGAACTCAAACCGAGCGCCTTCGACGACATCGTGGCACTCGTTGCCTTGTATCGTCCTGGCCCGATGGAATGGATCCCGCAGTACATCAGTGCGCGTCACGGCCGTACCAAGCCGAAGTATCTGCATCCGAAAATCGAGCCGATTCTCGCGCCGACGTACGGCATCGCCATCTATCAAGAGCAAGTCATGCAGTTGGCTCGCGATGTCGCCGGCTTCACCATGGGCGAAGCGGACGAATTGCGCAAAGTCATGGGCAAGAAACAGAAGGAGAAGATCCCGTATTACCGCGCCAAGTTTGTCGAAGGCGCCGTCGCGCACGAGCTCGATGCCAAACTCGCCGGGCAGATCTTCGAGTACGTCGAGCCGTTTGCCGGCTATGGCTTTCCCAAAGCGCACGCGGTTGCGTACGGCTGGATCTCGTATCAGACGGCCTATCTCAAGGCGAACTATTCGCGCGAATACCTGGCCGCGTTGATGACGTCGGTCGTGGACAAGACCGACAAGCTGGTGGAATACCTCGATGAAGCGCGCCGGCTACAGTTGGCAGTGCTGCCGCCCGACATCAACGAATCGCGCAGTACCTTCACCGTGGTCGGCAGCGATATTCGGTTCGGCATGGCGGCGATCAAAGGCGTCGGCGTCAACGCCGTGCTCTCGATCATCGCCGCGCGCGAAGCGGGCGGCCCGTTCGGAGACTTTTTCGAGTTCGTTCGGCGGCTGGACGGCCGTCAGGTCAATCGCAAAGTGATCGAAGCGCTCGTCAAGTGCGGCGCGCTCGACGCGCTTCCGGGCAACCGCGCGCAAAAACTCGACGCGCTGGATACGGCGCTCGAACTTGCATCGCGTGCGTCCCGCGATCGTGAGTCGGGCCAGTTCTCGCTGTTCGGCACCGTCGAGGAGTCGAACGACGAACTCAAGCCGCAACTGCGTGCGCTGCCGCCGCCGTCGCTGCTCGAGCAACTTGCTTGGGAAAAAGAGACACTCGGCATCTTCGTTTCGGGCCATCCTCTCGCCGACGTGGCCGATGCCCTGTCGCGCGCCGGCGCGGTGCCGATCAAGGACCTCCGCTCGCGCCCGGAAGACGACTTCGTCACGATCGCCGGCATGCTGACCGAGGTGCGCCGGACCATGACGAAAGCGCAGCAGCAGATGCTGATCGCTAAACTTGAGGACATGAACGGCACGGTCGAGTGCATCGTGTTTCCGAAGTCCTACGCGCAGCTGCAAAGCGCGTTCGTGCAGGACGCGATCGTGACGATAAAAGGCCGCGTTCGCTTCCGCGAGCGTCGCGGAACGATCCCGGGGGACGAAGCACCGACCGAAATATCGGTCACCGTCAACGAAGTCAAGCCCTTCGAGCGCCGCGACCTGCCGCCGGCGCCCATGGGCTGGCACGTGACGGCGCAAACGCGTCGCGAAATCGACGCGCTCGCGCGCCTGCTCGACGAATCGCCGGGCAGCGTGCCCGTCGTCTTGCACGTCGGCGGCGGTGCGGAACGAATGGCGCGCGGGATCGCGGCCGAAGCGTACGTGCGCCGCGAGCTCGAATCCATCTTCGGCTCGCGGATCAAAGAAGGCGCGCCGTAGTGCGCCTGCCCGCCGGTACGCGGGACTGGCTTCCCGAGGAGCTTCGTCGCAAACGCGCCCTCGAGAACACGCTGCGCGGCGTGTTCGAGCGGTGGAACTACGTCGAGGTACAGACGCCCGGGATCGAGCGCTTCGACGTGCTCGAAATGGGCATCGGTGAAACGGTGGTCGGCAAGACCTTTCTGTTCGCCGATCGCGGCGGCGTGCAACTCGCGCTGCGGCCGGAGATGACGACGCCGATCGCGCGCCTTGTCTCCACGAGATTACGAGAAGCGCCGTTGCCGCTGCGCCTCTCCTACGTGCAGACGACCTACCGCTACGAAGAGCCTCAGGAAGGCCGCATGCGCGAGTTCACGCAGGCCGGCCTCGAATTGATCGGCCCCGAAAGCGCCGACGCCGATGCCGAATCGCTCTTTTCTGCGATCGAAGCGCTCGATTCGCTGGGCCTCGACGACGCGCGCTTCGACATCAATCATTGGGCGATCGCCGATGCGGTCTTGCGTCATTTTGAGGTCGGCGACGACGCGATCGAAGGGTGTAAAAGATTGGTCGCGGATCGCAACCTCGTCGCGCTGCGCGCGCTGCTCGCCGAACACGGCTACGAAAGCGCAATCGAGCCGCTCGTGTCCTTCGCGACGATGCGCGGTGGCGAGGAGGTGCTCGAGCGTCTTCGCCCGCTGTGCGGCACTGCCGGCGGACGCGAGGCGCTCGAACGCCTGGGCGACTTGTTACGTCGGGCCGCCGAGCGCGGCTACGGCAAACGCGTCGGCGTGGACCCTTCGATGCTGCGCGATTTTTCGTATTACACGGGTTTCGTGTTCGAAGGCTTTATCGGCGAAGTCGGCTTTTCGCTCTGCGGCGGCGGCCGGTATGACGACTTGCTGCCGCGTTTCGGCTACGACGCGGGCGCCGTAGGCTGGTCGGCCGGCGTCGAACGCTTGCTGCTCGCGCTCGAGCGCCGCCGAACGGGACGTCAGTAAATGCCGTTGACGATCGCGCTGCCCAAAGGTGCGCTGTACGACAACGCCGCGGCGTGCCTGCGCGCGGTCGGCATCGCGGTACCCGAAGATCCCGGCCGTAAATTGACCGTCGAAGTTCCCGGCGGCATGCGCGTCGTGTTTCTCCGCTCGGCCGACGTGCCGGCGTATGTGGAATTCGGGGCAGCCGACTGCGGCATCGTCGGCGCGGACGTTCTTTGGGAAAGCGAGCGGCGCATCGCTGAATTGCTGGACCTGCAGTTCGGGCGCTGCCGTCTCGTCGTTGCGGGTCGAAGGACGGACCGCTATCACGAAGGCGCGCCACTGCCGACGTTCTTGCGCGTGGCGACCAAGTTCGTGCGCTCCGCCGAAGCGCACTTCGCCGACAAAGACCTGCCGGTGCAAATCGTGCGCTTGCACGGGTCGGTCGAGTTGGGCCCGCTCGTCGGCCTGTCGGATTTGATCGTGGACCTCGTGGCGACCGGCAAGACGCTGCGCGAACACGACTTGGTCGAAATTGAAGAGATCGCTACCTCGACCGCGCGTTTCATCGTCAACCCGGTCCGGTTCCGCGCGAAGTACGAACCGATCGTGACGCTCCTGCGCAAACTAAACGCTCAGGCTGGCGCATGAAGATCGTCGCCGCGGGAGACGCGCGCGCGCTCGCACCGCTGTATGCTTCCGGTTGGCAGCCCGACGACGACATCGTCCGCGGCGTCGCGGACATGTTGGCCGCAGTGCGCGCGCGCGGCGACGCGGCGTTGCTTGAGTTGACGCGCCGCTTCGATGCGCCGGACGCCCGTCAGGAGTGCCTGCGGGTCGCACTTCCTCGGCTGGACGAAGCGCGCGCGCAGATTCCGGCGAACGTTGCCGACGCCTTGATGCTCGCGCACGATCGCATCGAACGTTTTCATGCCGCGCAGCGTCCGGTGGACCTCGAGTTGCGCGAGGCCGATGGTACGGTGCTGGCATTACTGAATACGCCGCTCGACGCGATCGGCGCGTACGTCCCGGGTGGGACGGCGATCTTGCCGTCGTCGTTGCTGATGACGGTCGTGCCCGCGAAAGTGGCGGGCGTGCCGCGCGTCGCGGTAGCGACTCCGCCTCGCCGCGACGGTACCGTCTCACCCGCGATGATCTTCGCGGCCGCGCTCAGCGGCGCGGATGAGTTGTATGCGGCCGGGGGCGCGCAGGCAATCGCGGCGTTTGCGTACGGGACCGAAACGATTGCGAAGGTCGATAAGATCGTCGGTCCGGGCAACGTGTGGGTGACCGAGGCCAAGCGTCAGGTTTTCGGCGCATGCGCGATCGACGGGCTGGCCGGACCTTCGGAAGTATTGGTCGTTGCCGACGACGCTGCCGACGCGCGGCTCGTTGCCGGCGAATTGCTCGCGCAAGCCGAGCACGGCCCGCTCGCGCGCGTGGCGGCGGTGAGCACCGATCGCGCGTTGCTCGAACGCGTTGCGGGCGTGCTGGAGAGCGATGTCGCACGCGAAGGAGCTCGCAGCGACATCGTCGCCGGCAATCTCGAGCGCGGCTGCTTCTTGATCCTTGCGAAAGACGAAGCCGAGGTGCTGGGCGTGATCGAACGCTTCGCGCCCGAACACCTTTCGCTGCAAGTCCGGGAGCCCTGGGCGCTCGTCCCGCACATCCGTCACGCGGGCGCGATCTTCGCCGGTGCATCGAGCCCGGTGGCTGCCGGCGACTACATCGCCGGCACGAATCACGTCCTGCCCACGTCCGGAGCGGCGCGCTTCTCGTCGGGACTGCGCACGGCGGATTTCTACCGCACAACCTCACTCGTCGCGAACAGCGAACACCGTATGCGCGCCGACGCCGAGCCGCTCGCGGTGCTCGCCGATTTCGAAGGTTTGGAATTCCATGCGCGCAGCGCTCGTC
>JACRTZ010000270.1 GCA_014304965.1 Vulcanimicrobiota bacterium
GCCCTGGGCCGACGTCCGGCCGCCCGCCGCGGGCGTGACGCTCTGGCTGCCGCTGCCGCCGCGCCTGTCCACCCAGAGCGCGTTCGACGCCTGCGTGCGCGAGCGCGTCCTCGTCATGCCGGCCGGCCCGTGGTATCCGACCCGCACCGGCCCGCCGGCGCTGCGTCTGGGCTTCGGCGACCGCGACGAAGCGACCGCGAGCGAGGCGATCGCCCGGCTCGGCCGCGCCCTCGGGCGCTAGGGAGGCTCTGAAGAAGTCCTCGCATCGGTCCAAACCCTTTGGGCACGGCATTTGCGCCGCATCTCATCGTCACTGCGTCGGTTACAATGCGCCTCGGCATTGCGCCCTCCTCGTTTCTCGATCTGCGGCGCAAATGCTCGTGCGACCGGCGCGACGACTTCTTCAGAGCCTCCCTAGGTCGCGGGCCCCGCCGGGCGGGGAGTAGAACCAGCCTCGTCCGCCTTGCCCTGCGCGACTCGCTTTCGGAGAGCTTCATGTCCCTGTTGTCCCAGCCGCTCACGCCCATCGCAATCGCGGCGCTTTCGACCGGCGCTTTTGCGCTCGTGCTGCTCGTGTTCCGTGCGATGTGGCGCGTGCCGGCGCCGAATGAAGCGCTGCTCGTCTCGGGATTGCGGTCTCGTCCGCGCAACGCAACCGGAAGTCTCGGCTTCAAAATTGCGACCGGCAGCGGCACGCTGATGCTTCCGGGTTTTTACCGGCTCCGGCGTTTGTCGCTCGAGTTGCACGAGGCGGAACTTGCGGTAGATTGCGTGACGCAGCAGGGCATCCCGCTGCGCATCAACGCAGTCGTCAGTTACAAAGTCGGCGATGACCACGGCTCGATCGCATCCGCCGCTCGCCGCTTTCTCGACCAGCAGCACTCGATGGACGCGCGCGTGCAAAATCTCCTGGCGGGCCAAATTCGCGCGATCTGCGGAAGCCTTACCGTAGAAGACCTCATCCGGCAGCGTAACAAATTGACGGAGATGGTGCGCGCATCCGCAGTCCCCGAAATGGAAACATTCGGCCTCGTCATCGATTCGCTGCAGATCGGCGAGATCGAAGATTCGACCGGCTACATCGAGCAACTCGCCCGGCCGCATGTGGTCGCCGTCGCAAAAGAAGCGCGAATCGCGCAAGCGCACGCCGACCGGCAAGCGACCGAAGTCGAGGCCGCCGCCGAAGCGATCAAAGCGCAGGCCTTGCGCGATAGCCGTCTCAAGCAGGCCGACTGTCAGGGCGACGTCGAGCGCGCCGAAGTTCGCGCCAAGCTCGCCGGCGGCATCGTCGAAGCGGACCTGCGCCGCCAGATGGCGTTGCGCGATACCGAGATCGCTCAGATCGAAACCGAGCGCGAACTCGCGGCCGCCGAAGCCAAGCGCCAGCAGATGCAACTCCACGCGACCGCGCAAGCGTCGGCGATCCGCCAGATCGCGGAAGCCGAGGCGGCCGCCGTGCGCGTCCGCGGAAGCGCCGACGGCGAAGCGATCCGTTCGCGCGGCGAAGCGCACCGCGCGATCGACCGGCTGCCCTCGCTCGTGGATACCGCCGCCAAGGCGCTCGGGGAGATCGACAAAGTGCTCGCGCGTCAGAGCGGCCCCGGCGTGGACGACCGCTTGCGCAAGATCGTCGAGCAAGGCGTGACCGGGCTCAGGCTCGCGCGCACGCTGCTCGGCCCGAACGAACCGGCGCCCAACGGCGCTCCGCCGACGATCGAACCGGTGAGAGCGGAGTCGGTGTAACCTGACGCCGCGGCCAGGGTACGCAACCACGGAGGCTTTACCGGCGTGAGTCCACAGGAGAGCGTCGTGGGAAAGATCTGCCGCGTAACCGGGACGATCGCTCCCGGCCGCGTCGGAGAAGTGATGATCGCCGTTCGCGGCGGTTCGGAAGCGTATCACGCCTACGCGCAAGAGTCGGACGAAACGATCGCGCTCGGAAGCCGCGTCGTCGTCGTCGAGCATTATCCCCCGCGCACGGTGGTGGTCAGTCCGGCCTAAAAAGCCGGCAGAGGAGTCATCATGGTCATCGGTTCCGGTCTCGGAGTTGCCGCCATCGTGGCGGTCGCCGTCCTCGTCGTCTTCGTCGTGCTGTTCCGCATGATGTGGCGCGTCGCAGAACCCAACGAAGCGCTCATTATCTCGGGCTTCCATCACGGCTCGCCGCAGGGCGTGAGCGAAAGCCTCGGCTTCAAGATCGTCACCGGGCACGGAACCCTCGTGATTCCGGGCATTCAGGTCGTGCGCAAACTTTCGCTCGATTTGAGCGAAGCCGAGCTCGAAGTGGATTGCGTGACGCAACAGGGTATCCCGGTGCACCTCAAGGCCGTGGTCATCTATAAAGTAGGCGACGATTACGCGTCGATCGCGAACGCCGCGCGCCGTTTTCTGGATCAGCAAGACAAAATGGACATGCGGATCCGAAACGTCTTCGCCGGTCACTTGCGCGCGATTTGCGGAAGCCTCACGGTCGAAGACTTGATTCGCGAGCGCGACAAATTGACCGAGGCAACCCGCTCCGCGTCCGGCACCGAAATGGTGAAATTGGGCCTGGTGATCGACTCGCTCCAGATTCAAGAGATCGACGATCCGACCGGCTACATCCAAAACCTCGCCCGGCCGCACGCGGTCGAGGTCGTCAAGTTCGCGCGGATCGCACAGGCGACGGCCGACCGCGAAGCGACCACGACCGAGCAGCAGTCTGAAGCGATGAAAGCCGAAGCAGTCCGCGCGAGCAAGATCAAGCAGGCCGAATATCAGGCGGACGTCGATCGCGCGTCGGCCATCGCGAAGATGGCAGGCCCGCTTTCCGAAGCGACGGCGCGTCAGCAAGTCGTCGTCGAAGAGACGAAGGTCGCACAGCTCGAAGCGGAGCGAAAAGAGCAAGAACTGCAGGCCACCGTCCGCAAGCCCGCCGACGCCGCCGCCTACGAGAAGCGAACGGTCGCCGACGCCCAGCGCGACGCCGACATCGCCGGCGCCCAGGCCCGCGCCCGGCAAGTGGAACTGCAAGCGGAAGCCGACGCGAAACGCATCCAGCTCAATGCGACGGCGCAGGCGTCGTCAACCCGGCAAATCGGCGAAGCCGAAGCCAGTGCCACACAAGCCAAGGGCGTCGCCGAAGGCGAAGCGATCAAAGCCAAACTGATGGCCGAGGCCCAAGCGATTCGCGCGCGTGCCGAAGCGCTCGCAACGAATCAAGATGCGGTTATCGGACAGCAGTTGGCAGAACGCTGGCCGCAGATCGTCGAGGCCGCGTCCAAGGCCTTCAGCAACATCGATCAGATGATCGTCCTCAACGGCGCCGACGGCATCACCGAAATCCTCGGCAAGGTGATGGCGCAGGGAGCGACCGGACTCAAGCTCGCGCGCACGTTGTTGCAGCGCGAAACGGTGACGCCCGACGCGCCGAAGGTGGCCAACGGCATCGCACCCGCCGCTGCGCCGGAACTGACGTCGCCGAAAGGCCGCGCGTGAACCGCAATAATCTCTTCGCGCGGCTGTTCTCGTTCCTGAACGTGCGCGGTCACGCGACCTTGGATCGCTTAGAAGACCCGAACGAAACGTTGGAGGTCGCTTACCAGCGCGAAGTCGAGGCCCTGCAAGAAGTGCGGCGCGGCGTGACCGACGTGCTGACCGCCGAGAAACGGCTCGAGCTGGAAACCAATGCCCTGCGCTCGGCGGCCGCGCGGCATCGCACCGTCGCCGAAGCGGCGGTTCGCGCCGGCGACGACGAGAAGGCGCGGCTCGCGCTCGGACGCGAGGCGTTCGTCGAAATGCAGACCGAGCGTTTGGGCGAGCAAATCGCCGACGTGCGGCTGCAGCGGGTCGCACTCGAAAGCAATGCTGAGAAATTGCGGATGCGCGTCGAATTGTTTCGCACGGAGAAGCTGGCGATGGGCGCACGCTACGCCGCCTCGAAGGCGACGGCCAAAGCGAGCGAAACCCTGGGTGGACTTTCGAGCAACGCGCAGGACGTCGCGCGCATGGTCGACCGCGCGCGGGAAAAGACACTGGCAACGCAGGCCCGCGCCGAGGCGCTGACCGAGCTTGCCGATCGCGAAAGTCTGCCCGAAGGCGTCGAACGGCCCGACGCCGGGCGCATCGAGGCGCAGCTCGCCGCGCTGAAGGCATCGGCGCAAACCGCGCTGCCCCCGTCTTGAGCCCGAGCGATTTCCTTAGGCATTCCGACCAGGAAGGGCATCGGGTACGCCCTAAGCGTCCGCTTCTGATGCGAGTTACGACCCTCTTTCTTGCGTGCGCACTGCTGCTGCTTGCTGCGAGCAGTGCGACGCGCGGCGCGGCCCCGACGCCGGTAAGTTTTGAAGCGCCGGCCGGGCAACTGCAAGCCGGGCCGCTTTCGCAGGCCGATTCGTATCAGCAAGTCCTACCGTCGGGGCGAATTCTTAAGCCGAGCGGCACGAGCGTCGTCGTCGGGATGAATGCGCTCGGTTTCGCGCTCTCGCCCGACGGCAAATACGCAATCGTCTCGAACGACGACGAACGTCAGCGCGCGACCGTGAGCGCGCTCGACGGAAAATCCACCGGCGGCTACACGCTGGCCGTGGTGGACACGCGTAGCATGACCGTCGTGGATCGCTACACGAACAAGGACGAACGATTCTTCATGGGGATCGTGGCGATGCGCGACCCCGCGAACTCCGCGAATACGCTCGTCCTGGCATCCGGCGGTCCGACGAACACGGTCTACGCGTTTGATTTGGATGCGGCCGGCCACTTGACGGCCGACGCGCAGCACGCGATCGTGATGCCGACGCCGAGCGACGAGCACTTTGCCAACAAGGGACACGCGTTCCCGAGCACGATCGTGCTCGCACCAAGCCACGCGCACGCCTACGTCGTCAACAACCTTTCGAACGATGTCGCTTCGATCGACACGCGCACGCGTACGCTCGTGGGCTCGCCGGTCGGCGTCGGGTTCTTTCCGCTGGGCGCCGCCTTTACGAAGTTCGGCTTGCTCGTCGCAAACGAAGGCTTGCTGAACTACGGCGTGCTCGCGTCCCCCGCCGGCGCGCCGCCCTTCGCCGCGCCGAACGAAGACCTCATGCGCGCATCCTCGCTC
>JACRTZ010000214.1:0-4539 GCA_014304965.1 Vulcanimicrobiota bacterium
ATGCGGCCCGCGTGCGGACAGCCGAACAGATCGAAGAGCGCCTGCTCGACCTCGAAGCCGAGCCGCGCAACGAAACCTGGCAGCAGGTCGGCCCCGAGCATTGGCGCCTCGAGCGCCCCAAGCAGCGAGTCGCGCGCGACCGGCGCGGACGCTTGATCCCACATTTCGCAGAGCAATTTCACCGGCTGGTCGCGACCGCGCGCAAGATCGCACCGCACGAAGACTCGATGGCCTTCGCGCTGCGCGTGCTCAACGTGGACCGCCGCGCCGTGCGCGACGAAGAATTACAGATCGACGTGGTCCATCGCGGCGATCACTGGGTCGCAAGCGTGCGCAACGGCAAAGGACCGGCCCGCGACTTGGGCGCTGCCGCCAGCCTGGCCGAAGCGATCGGCCTAGCGCAGACGCGGGTCAACGAAGGCGATTTGCCGTGGATGGGGCGCCCACATCAGAAAGCGCGCGGCGTTCCGGCCCGAAAGTTCCGCGGCCGCCGCCGCCGTCCGGCCCCCGCCGCTTAGCCATCCTCAAAGGGCGCTCGCGGGCCGAATTGTAAAGAAACGGTAAACTCAGCCGAAGGCCGCTAAAGTGAGCTTCATCACACTCCGATAACCCAAGAGGTGACTAGTGCGCCGCCATTCCGTGCTTGGCGAAGTAGCGCTGGTGATAGTCCTCGGCCGGATAGAAGGCCGATTCCGGTTCGATCGACGTGGCGATCGGCCGCGAGTAACGCCCGGAGGCGCCCAGCCGCTTCTTTGAGGCCTCGGCGGCGGCTTGCTGGTCGGGCGAATGATAGAAGATGACCGAGCGGTATTGGTCGCCGACGTCGGGCCCTTGGCGGTTCATCTGCGTCGGGTCGTGCAACTCCCAGAATACGTCGAGGAGCCGCTCGTACGAAACGAGTGACGGATCGAAGCGCACCATGACCACTTCCGCGTGCCCGGTGCGATGCGAACACACTTGCTCGTAGGACGGTTTAACCGTCGTTCCCCCGCTGTAACCCGACGTCACGTCGAGCACGCCGGGGATGTCCAGAAACGCGGCTTCGACGCCCCAGAAACAGCCCGCGCCGAACGTCGCGATTTCCTCAGTCGTTTCTAAGCCTTTCATAACCGCATCTTATCATGCCGCTAAGCGTCGCATGAGGGTGAAACTCCGCGGTGAGGCGTACGGCTCGCGAATGAACGTAGCGCGCATCGTATGTATTGCCGTGCTGCTTGCCGGTATTACCGGTAGCGGCGCGATGGCTCAAACCCCGCCGGCTCCCGCTCCGGCCCCCTCGGGGGTTCCCGTTCCCGCGGGCGTGTCCGACCTCTCGCAACTTCGCGGCTTGATCCCCGGTTTGGGCGGTCCCGGCGCGGCGGCCTCGCCGCAAGCGTATGCTGCGTTTACGCGCACCGTCGAACGGCAAACCGGCACGATCGACATCCTGCACAAGGATGACGAAGTGTACTTCGATCTCGGCGATGCGCAGCTCGGCCATCCGTTCATCATTGCGCCCGTCTTGGCGGGCGGCGTCGGGGAAGGCGCCTTTGCGGGCCGCATCTTCAATCCGTTCGTCGTCGAGTTCAAGAAGGTCGGCAAACGCATTTTCTGGGTGAGCAAGAACACGGCGTTCTTCGCGCAACCGAACACGCCGGCGGCGGTCGCGCTCGCAATCTCGACGACCGACTCGGTCATCAACTCGTCGCCGATCGTCGCGCAAGACGACACGAAGAAGCGCTACGTCATTTCCGCCGGTTTCTTCCTCACCGACTTCGAGAACGTCGGCCGCTCGCTCGGCGGCGGCGGCGGACTGCCGGTTTTGATTCTCGGCGGTGCGGTGCGCCCCGGTTTCTCGGTGGACTCCTCGCGCTCGTACATCGAAAAGACGAAGACGCTTCCGAAAAACGACGAGTTGCTCGTCAATCTTGCGTTTACCGGTCCGCCGAACGGCCCGGCCGCCGCGCCCGACGGCCGCGGCGTACGCATCCACATGCACTACTCCATCGTGGACGCGCCCACGAACGACCACTACGTGCCCCGCCTTGCCGACGATCGCGTCGGCTACTTTCTCACCGCGCTCAAGCACTTCGACGACGACTCTCAGACCTCGGCGTTCGAACGCTACATCGATCGGTGGAACTTCAACAACGGCCCGATCGTCTATTACCTGACGAACGAAATTCCGGCGCAGTACAAGCCGGCGATTCGCGCCGGCCTGCTCGAATGGAACAAAGCCTTCGCCAAGGCCGGCGTTCCGAACGCGATCGAAGTGCGCGACCAGCCGGTGGACGCGGCCTGGGATCCCGACGATAGCCGCTACTCGACGGTCCGTTGGATCACGAGCGACCGGCCGGGCTTCAGCGCCTACGGCCCGCACGTTGCCGACCCGCGCAACGGCGAAATCATTCGTGTCGAGATCGTCATCGACGGCGAAAACATGCGCGCGGTCAAGCGCGGCTACGTCGAGCAGATCACGCCGACGCGGCAAGCGGCGATGCGCACTGCCGGCGACGAACTGAGGTACGTTCAGCAACTCGTCAACGGCGCCAACCCGCTCATGCAATGCGACGATCTGTCCGCCTGCGACAACTTCAGCGAAGAATCCGCGGAATACGCGTCGGTCGGCACGCTCGCCCTGATGGCCAACGGCGCCTCGAAGGCGATGACGGAAAAGTACGCCGAGGATTATCTCCAGTCGGTCGTCCTCCACGAAGCGGGCCATAACTTCGGCCTGCGCCACAACTTCGCGGCGGCGATCTACCCGCTCGCCAAACTGCACGACAAGAACTTCACGGCGACGCACGGGCTCGTGAACTCGGTCATGCACTACACGCCGGTCAACCTCTCGCCCCCTGGCAAGCCGCAGGGCGACTATTTCCAAATGCGCCTCGGACCGTACGATTACTGGGCCATCGAGTATGGCTACGGTAAGACCGGCGCCAAGAGTCCGGCGGAAGAAGCTTCGCAGCTCAAGCGCATCGCTTCGCAGAGCACCCGCCCCGAACTCGTGTACGCGACCGACGAGGACTCGAGCGGCCCGCGTGGCGTGGACCCGCACGTCGGCACCTACCTACTTTCGAGCGATCCGTTCGCATTCTATCAGAACCAATTCCAAGTCTTCGACGACCTGATCGCGCGGCTGGACAAAGTCTACCCTCGCGATGACCGGCCGTATTCTGAAGAGCGTCAGGCCTTCATGGGCATGATGCGCCAGTACAATCGCGCTGCGGGCTTGGCGACCAAGTACGTTGGCGGACTGTACACGTCGCGCTCCCATCGCGGGCAGCCCGGCGGCGTCTCGCCGTTCCGGAACGTGTCGCGCGACGATCAGCGCCGCGCGTTTGCGACGCTGTCCGAAAACGTCTTCTCCGCAAAATCGTTCAACTTCCCGCCGCAGATGCTGGCGAATCTCGGCGCGCAGAACTATCTGCACCGCGGCCTCGACGCGTCGGCGTTCGGACGTCCCGACTTCCCGGTCGCCGATTACATAGCAGGATTGCAAGACACGGTCATGTTCGAGCTATTGTCGCCCGACACGATGAGCCGGATCGTAGACGCGCAACTGCGCTCAGCGGATCGCAAGAACTCAATGTCGCTCCCAGACCTCTTCGGCTGGATGCAAGCCTCGGTCTGGAACGACGTCAATCCAAACGTCTCGAACGTGAACACCGTTCGTCGCGGGTTGCAGCGCCGGTACACGAGCTACATAATCGCCATCTCGCTCGCGCCGAGCTTTCTCCTGGACGCGATCGGTTACCCAAGCGACACGGCGTCGCTCGCCCGCTTCCAGTTACGTCGCCTCGACGAACGTTTGGCGACCGGCTTGAAATCGCGTCAGCTCGACGTTGCGACCCGCGCGCACCTCGAGGACACGCGCAGCCGCGTGCGTCACGCCCTGGACCCGAGCGCCTCGCGCGGCGCGTAGCCCCTCGTTCGAGGACTGCACACGAGGACGGCGGCTGGCGAACGGCCGCCGTTTTCATTTGCGGGCAAAGCCGTCGAAGGCGGTGTAGTTACACTCTTCGATGCACGTCATGTACCTCGGGATCGGTTCGAATCTGGGCGACCGTCAGGCCAATATCTTGCATGCTCTGCAGCGGCTGCGCCGGCGCTGTACGGTCGAGGCGGTGTCGGGGTACTACGAATCGCCTGCGGCCGAGGGCGCCGAAGGGCCGCCGTTCCTGAACGTGGCCGCGTCGGTGCGCACGACGCTCGAGCCCGGCGCCTTCGAAGAGTTCGTTCGCGACGTCGAAGTCGCCGTCGGCCGCCGGCAACGCCGTCGTTTGGCCGCACGTCCCATCGACATCGACATCTTGCTCGTCGAGGGCTTGGACGTAGCGCGGCGTCCGTTCAACCTGATCCCGCTCGCCGAAATCGCGCCGGATCTCGTCGAGCCGGTCAGCGGCAAAACGATCCGGGAATTAGCCGGCGCGGCGAACGGAAGCGGCATCGTCCGCCGCTCGCGCTCGCTGCAATTCGACGCCAACCGCCAAGAAGAAGCGCCTGACATCCGCCTTGCGATCGCTCGCGCCGGCGTGTCGAACGTCAAGCGGGTCC
>JACRTZ010000214.1:4549-5037 GCA_014304965.1 Vulcanimicrobiota bacterium
TCTTAAAGTCGGCGATCGCGAAACCGTTTTCAACGCCGAGCTTTCGATGGTTGCCGATCTCGCGCCGGATAAGACCGGCGTCCACATGTCGCGCTTTGCGGAATTGCTCGAAGAAGCCGCGCTGGACGTACTCGCCGAGGATCGGCCGCTGCGTCCCGAAGACCTTGCCGCGACGATCGCGCAGCGAATCGTCGCATCGCAGCGCGCGCTGCGCGCGGACGTGCGCCTACGTGCGAGTTTCGGACTTGAGCGCTGGACCCCGGTCAGCGGGAAACGCGGCGAAGAGACGTACACGCTGGTCGGACTCGCGCATGCGGGAGAAAACGGCGTTCGCCAGATGATCGGCGTCGAGGCCGAAGGGATGACTGCTTGCCCGTGCGCGCAGGCGATGGTGCGCGAACACTCCCACCGCGAGTTGCTCGCGGCCGGGTTCGATGCCGCCGCCGCGGAGCGCGCGCTCGATGCGCTGCCGGTCGCGACGCACAATC
>JACRTZ010000029.1 GCA_014304965.1 Vulcanimicrobiota bacterium
GCATTCGACGGGCCGGTGATCGCCGTCTTTCAACCGCATCGCTACACGCGCACGCGCTATTTGGCAAACGATTTCGCGCGCGCGCTCGCGGGCGCGGATCGCGTCGTGGTCACAGATATCTATTCTGCCTCGGAAGATCCGATCGCGGGCGTGAGCGCCGCGTCCATCCTCGAGCCGCTGCGGGCGGGCGGGACGGCCGCCGACCACGTTCCGAACGTCGCCGACGCGCCGGCGCACGTCCTGCGCACGGCGCCGCCGGGAGCGCTGGTACTCTTTCTCGGGGCGGGCTCGATTTCGCAAGCGGCCCACGACCTGGCGCGCGAACTCGAAAGCGCGCCCGTGCCGTGACCGACGCGGCCGCGAACGAACTGCTGCGGTCGCTGTTGCGCGACGACGACCGGGCCGCTCTTTCGGACATCTTCGGCGCGCGGGTGCGCTTCGACGAGCCGCTTGCGGACTATACCTCGTGGAAGATCGGCGGTCCGGCCGACGCGTTCGCTCTCGTTGAGACGACCGGCGAACTCGCCGCGCTGCTGCGGTTCGGCTTCAAACGCAAGTTGCCGTGGTTCGTGCTCGGAAGCGGCTCGAATTTGCTCGTCGGCGACGGCGGGATCCGCGGGATCGTGTTGCGCCTCGGCGGCGAGTTCGCGCGGATCGAAATCGAGGACGAATCGGCGGCGGTCGTCGTGCGCGCGGGGGCCTCGTCGTCGCTCGCGCTCCTCACCGCCCAGGCTGCCTCGCGCGGTGCGGTCGGCATCGGCGCGCTCGCAGGCATTCCCGGGAGCGTCGGAGGAGCGCTGCGCATGAACGCCGGCACGGACCGTGAGATCGGAGACTTCGTCCGCGACGTGCTCGTGCAAACGCCCGCCAAGCCGCAGCCGCACCCGGTATCGCCGCAGTACTTCTACCGGCACACCACCCTCGAGCACGACGCGGTCGTCGCCAGCGTGACCCTTGCGTTCGAACGCGGCGAACCGGCAGTAGTCCGCAAGGAAATGCAGTCCCGCCTCGTGCGCCGCAAGAAAACACAACCGCTTCAACTTCCGAACGCGGGTTCGTGCTTCCGCAATCCGCCCGGGGACAAGGCGGGCCGCCTAATCGAAGCGGCGGGTGCGAAGGGGTGGCGCCACGGCGGGGCCGAGGTCTCGCCGCTGCACGGGAATTTTATCGTCAACGACGGGACGGCGACCGCGGCGGACGTCGCGACGCTGCTCGCGCGGGTCCGCGGCGCAGTCGCCGAACGCTTCGGCGTCGAAATGGAACTTGAAGTGCACTTCGTCGGAGTTTTCGCGTGACCGAACAGCAGCGTGGCCGAGGGCGGGTGGCGGTCGTGATGGGCGGCCCGAGCACCGAACGCGAGGTATCCATCGCGACCGGCAGCGCGGTCATGCGCGCGCTCGAACGGCTCGGGTACGACGCGCGTTCGATCGACTTCGACCGCCGCTTCGTGGACTCGCTCTCCGAGCTCGCGCCCGACGCCGTCTTCATCGCGCTGCACGGTCCCGGCGGGGAGGACGGCACGGTGCAAGGCGTGCTTGAATGGATGAAGTTGCCGTACACCGGCAGCGACGTGCGCGGCTGCGCGCTCTCCATCGACAAGCACCTGACGAAAAAACTCTTGTCGGCCGAAGGCTTCCCGACGCCCGCTTGGGACACGTTCGATTTCGAAGGCGGCACGCTGCCGCTGCTGCCGGGTTCGTTGAATCTGCCGCTCGTCGTCAAGCCGCGCAACGAAGGTTCGAGCACGGGCGTGCGCATCGTGCACACGCACGAAGAATGGTCGCGCGCCATGGTGGAATTGGCGGCCGATCGCGACGGCGTGCTCGCTGAAGAATTCGTGGACGGGCGCGAGTTTTCGTGCGGGGTGCTGTTCGAGTGCGCCCTTCCGGTCGCCGAAATTATGCCGCAGGGTCACGCTTTCTATAACTACGAGGCGAAGTACGCACCTGGAGGCAGCCGCCACGAGGTGCCGGCGCACATCGACGAAGACCTGGCGCATCGCCTGCAGATGCTCGCGCTGTCCGCGCACCGGCTGCTCGGTTTGCGCGATTATTCGCGCACCGACTTCATGCTCACGCGCGAAGGGCGGCCCTACATTCTCGAAACGAACTCGCTTCCGGGCCTCACCCCGACGAGTCTGTTTCCCGATCAGTGCGCGGCGGACGGCGTATCGTTCGACGCGTTGATCGACCGGCTCGTTCGGGCAGCGATGGATCGCGGGCGAACGCTCGTGGACGTCGCGTAAAAAGCGGTTTCGCACGGCCCGCTCCGAACGGTACGAGCGTTCGTTTCCCAGGAGGTTTACCGTGAACGATCGCCTTCGTTTGTCCCGCCTCGTCATGCCCGTCGCGGCCGTTGCGGCGCTCGTTGCGACCGTCGCCTTCGGGGCTCGCGTACAGGCCGCGAACGGCGGAATGACGGTTCGCTACGTGCACGTTTTCACGGTCAACGACGCGCCGGCGGGAGCTTGGGACGTGTATCTCGGCGCGTCGCGGATCAGCGGCCCCTTTTGGCCCGGCGCACACACCCACCCCGGCGCTGAATACGGCGTCATCCTGACCGGTCAAGGCGCGCGCTGGAACACCGGATCCGGGTTGACGACGGTACCCGAGGGCGGAGCGTTCAACACCTCGCCCGGCATCGTTCACGAAGGCGGGAATACGAGCGACGCCGACGCGCTGCAACTGAACACGCACATCCTCAGCGCGGGCGGAGCGTTCAACGTTCCTGCCGTGCCGCTGCCCGCCGACGCGCCCAAGGCGACCGGCAAGCAAACGGTGATGTACCGGGTGAAGTTTCCGATGGCGACACATCCGGCCAACCCATTCAAGATGACGATGGAAGTGCTCGATTTCGCGGCCGGTTCGCAGGTGCCGTCGCACGTGCCGCCCGGAGCGATGCTCGGCGTCGTCGTGGACGGACGCTTGACCGTGACGCAAAACGGAACGACCAAGACCTACGACACGGGACAAGGCATTCAAGTGGATGCCGGAACGTCCGTTTCGATGGCGCCTGCCGACGGTCAACCCGCCAGCGTCGTCGTCACCGCGATCGCGCAATAGGCGCGCATTGATCGAACCCGCTCCGCGACGCGCGACGGTCTCGCGCACGACCAAAGAAACCACGATCGAATTGACCCTCGATCTCGACGGCGGCCCGATCGCCGTCGAGACCGACGTCAAGTTTCTCGACCACATGCTCGAGGCGTTTGCCAAGCACGGCCGGGTCGGGCTTACATTACGCGCGAGCGGTGACGGCCTCGACGGCCATCATCTCGTCGAGGACGTCGGCATCGCGCTCGGATCGGCGATGTACGAAGCGCTCGGCGAGAAGGCGGGCATCGAGCGCTTCGGCTCGATGGCAATCCCGCTCGACGACGCGCTCGTGCTCGCGAGCGTAGATCTTTCCGGGCGCGCGTACACGAATTTCGCCGTCAAGTTCGGCGTTGAAAATCTCGGCGACCTCAAGACCGAATTGATCGGCCACTTCTTCAAAAGCGTGGCCGAGCAAGGCCGCTTCAACCTGCACGTGCTGCAGCTCGCCGGAACCAATTCGCATCACCTCTGCGAAGCCTCGTTCAAGTCGTTCGCGCGCGCGTTTCATCAAGCGAGCCGGCACGGCGGCCCCCCGGGCGTACCGTCCACCAAAGGGATGCTCGCATAGCTGCGACCGTGCTTGCAGTGATCGACTACGGCGGCGGGAACCTCGGCTCGCTGTGCTCGGCGCTCGAACGCCGCGGCGCGCGCTTCACGTTGACGGACGATGCTGACGCCGTGGCGGCCGCCGACGCCGCGATCTTGCCCGGCGACGGCGCCTTCGGCGCGACGATGCGCGCGCTTGAAGGGCGCGGTCTGGGCGATGCGATCCGCGCGGTCATCGGCGCGGGCAAACCGTTTCTCGGCATTTGCGTCGGCATGCAGTTGCTCTACGAGCGCAGCGACGAGCACGGCGAGCATCGCGGTTTCGGTGCGTTCGCCGGCAGCATCGAGCGCTTTCGGCGCGCGCCGCGCGTGCCGCACATGGGTTGGAACGAACTCGAGCGCGTCGGCGAGCATCCGTTTACGAAAGGGCTCGAAAACGGCGCCTACGCGTATTTCTTGCACGGCTACCGGGCCGAGATCGGTGTGGAGACGGTGGCCGCGAGCGAACACGGCGAGCGCTTCACGGCGATCGCGGCGCGCGGCAACGTGATGGGTACGCAATTTCACCCCGAAAAAAGCCAATCGACGGGAGCGCTGCTCTTGGACAATTTTCTGCGGATCGCAGCCGCGTGACGATCGTTCCGGCGCTCGACTTGCGCGGGGGCAAGTGCGTGCGTTTGTTGCACGGTGACCGCGACCTCGAAACACAGTACGACGTCGATCCCGTCGAACGCGCGCGCAAGTTCGTCGCGGCGGGCGCGGAGCGCTTGCACGTCGTGGACCTCGACGGCGCCTTCGGCGAAGGCGCGAACCTCGAAGCGATCCGCGCGATCTGCCGCGGGGTGAACGTGCCCGTTCAAACCGGCGGCGGACTGCGCACGGCCGACGACGTCGAGGCGCACTTCGAGGCCGGCGCGTCGTCCATCGTGCTCGGGACCTTGCTCGTCGAGGATCCCGATCTTGTCAAAGCGTTACTGGCGACCTACGGAAACCGGTTGCTCGCCGGCATCGACGCGTGGGGCGAAGCGGTCGCGATCCGCGGCTGGCGTTCGCGCAGTGCGGTGGATCGCGACACGCTCGTGAACGACGTTGCCGTGTGGGGCTTCGAGCGCATCGTGTTCACCGAAATCGGTCGCGACGGCGCGGGCGAAGGGTACGACGTTGAGGCGCTCGCCCACGTCGCGGCGCTGACGCCGTTGAAGGTCACCGCGAGCGGCGGCGCGCGCACGATCGATGATTTACTGACGCTGCGAGACGCGACGCCGGCAAACGTGGATCATGCGATCGTCGGCCGCGCGCTCTATGAAGG
>JACRTZ010000122.1:0-22193 GCA_014304965.1 Vulcanimicrobiota bacterium
GGGCGTTCCTCACGCGAGGAAGGCCCCGAATCTACACACTTTTCCGGACGTTACCCTGAGCGAATGCGCCCTCGTTCCATTCCAATGGAATATATCGGCAAGGCAGATGGCACCGCATACACGTTGTACCTTTCGGGCCAAAACTACGAACGACTAATAGATGACTTCGTCGCTCGGATTGATTCGCTCGGCCTAAAGCGTGGCGACTGCGCCATCCTAGCTTCCCAGCGTTACGCACTCAGGCCAATCTGCAAGTCTCTGCGAGATCGCGGGGTTGCAGTTTGCGGGTCGGGTTCGCGGTACTACGGGTGGACCCGCCTGCTGGCCCCACTCATGGAGAAAGTCTGCGAATTCAACGCTGATCGATGTTCGGAAACATTACGCGCGGCCCAACTGCAACTCTTTTTCCTAGTTCTTCAATGCACGCCCTCGCTACAAGAAAGCCTGCTCGGGTTTAGCGGGCGTAGGATCACATTGCGCTTGGCAAATTCGGCGCAAGAAATATCGGAACGGAAGGCATTACTTTCAGAATGGATCGAGGAGTTTGCCACGACCACGGCCGCGCTCATGCAAGAGGAATGCCCGCTGCCGACTACAGCGCGTGAGGCTCTCCTGAAATCAGCGGCCGATATTAACGCTGATTTAACAAGGGAGGGAGTTTACGACAGTTACTCGGTAACTGATGTTCAAGACTCCGTTGATAGACGCCACGGAATTAAGACGATGACGATTCACCGAGCAAAGGGACGCGAGTTTTCCGCAGTTGCTGTGGTTGATCTATTCGAGGGGCGTATTCCGTATGGCAGGCAGCCGGCACCCGACGAGGTGGCCGAAGCATCTCGCCAACTATATGTCGCGATCACCAGGGCAGAGCGAATGGTCCTATATTTGACCGACGTGGCGAAACACCGCAACGTTAGTCGCTTCCTGGGCAAAGACTGGTTGAATGTAGAGTGAATTTGCCCAAGAATCCTTACTTTCTTGTTGGCCTAACTTGGCCTAATGGGCGGTATCCGGCGATAATCCTGAACGCGGGCGAAATTCAGACATCAAAGAAAAAGCCAGAAACGGTAAGGTTTCCCTCGCAGTTTCTGGCCTTTCTTACCTTCGATCTCACCCCAAAAGTTCTGCTTCGCATGTTAAGGGGTCAGGAGTTCGAGTCTCCTCATCTCCACCAATTGAAAACCCGCGCCTCGCAAGGGATTGCGGGTTTTCCGTTTGTCCACTATGCGGATCTAGCGTTCTCACTGGGGGATGCCGACAGGGGTGGCCCGTCCGCAAATCCGTGCGAACCCGCGCGAACCGTTTCGACGTTCGCCGATCGGAAGTTCGATTTCCCATCCGACCCGGCTCGCGGTGACGCCGCTCCCGCCGATCACGACTTTTCCCGGGGCTGCAATAAAACGTCTCGCCGGTGTGGCGCTCAACGTCGGGCGAAAGCGGACCGGCAACGAGAAGAGCGATTGGCAAAAGCGTTCGCACCAAAATATTTCACACTCGCCACAACCCGATTATCGTGGGCCATCCCACACGGCCTATTCGCGCTTCCGGGCCAGAAAGCGGATCCCACACCCGCGCCATCGGCTCGTCTTCGTCGCTCTCACCGAAGGAGGTGAAGCTGGACCGGACCGGCATCCTCCCATCAGGCATCAAAACTCTCTTGGCTCACAATTCCTGTTAATTGGTGTCTGAAGAGGGATGCGCCCTAAAAAACTTCCGAGGAGGAGCCGTCGATGAAACTAAGCCGTCTGAGCACGTCGCTCGCATTGGTCGCGGGGTCGGTTGCACTTCTTTCCGGGGTTGCCGCCGCCGCCGGCCCATCTCTCAACATTCTGTGCGCGGCCGCGACGGCCACGACCGTGACGCAGTTGGCGGAAAGCTACACGCGGGCGAGCGGAATTCCCGTTCGCATCACCGCCGGGACGGCCAGCCAGCTGCGCGAGAAGCTCAATGCCGGCGAACGCGCCGATCTGATCATTCTCCCCGCACCGACGATCGACGAGCTCGACAAGAGCGGCGTGCTCGTACCGGGTAGCCGTGCCGATCTCGGACGCACCGGGATGGGTGTCGGAATTCGCGTCGGCACGAAGGCGCCCGACCTGTCGTCGACCGAGGCACTGAAGCAAGCGCTCCTGGCCGCAAAGTCGGTCGCGTATTCAGACCCTGCAGCCGGTGCAACAAGCGGAATCTATTTCACCAAGGTGCTCGGACAGCTCGGTATCGCTGATGCCGTAACCCAGAAGGCAAAGCTCGCATCAGGCGGTTCCTGCGGGCTCGTCGCAGATGGGAGCGCAGAGATCTGCGTGGGGAACGTCACTCAGATCTTGGGGGTGAAGGGCGTGGTACTTGCGGGGCCGTTCCCGGCAGCGGTACAGAACTTCATCACGTATAGCGCGGGAATTCCGAAAAACGCGCCCTCGGTCGAGTCGGCTCGCGCATTCGCAGGCTACCTCACCGACGTGTCGCTCGCGGCCGTATGGAATAGCGCCGGGTTCTAAACAGTGGCACGCTGATGAACCCTCTCGCACAATCCGCAGCCCTTATATAGAAGAAGAGTCGCGCTAGGCTGCGCCCCCCACATCGGATGCAAGAAAGCCGCGTCTCGATTGCATCATGGGGCAACCCACCCATCGAGCGATGGGTGGGCTCTGCGGACTCTTGTGCTCGCTGAAACTCTTCGCCTATATGGAGCGCATTTTACGCGCTCGTCTCGGCGTATGCAATCGCCGCGATTCCCCCGCTCGGAGCCTCGTCGACATGATCGACAAGGGCGTCGTTCCCGATGAAGGCTTACGGGTTCGTGGATCGTGCCAAACGCGTGCTCGCGGGAGGTCGAAGGTTCTCGCGTCTAGGGCCCCCAATGGCGCGAGACTGCTGTAGAAAGGCGGGCTTCACGCTATGGAACATTTCGTCGGAGAACTGCTTCGGGTCGGCGCTTGGGTTTTCGGTCTCGTCTTCCTGTTCGCGATCATCGGCGTGATCGCAGTGATCAACTGGATCGTCAACGCGTTTCGCAAGACCGAGGCGGCGGTCGAAGGCGGCGTCCGCAACGTCGGAGACCGGCTGCATCATCACGATCCATAGCGGCCCCACGCCGACTCAAAAAGCCGCGTGCGAGAACACGCGGCTTTTTTCTTGGGAGCGGCGCCTTGCGGTCAGCGCTGCACCGACACCAGCACTTACGAAGCTTTGATGCACGCGTCGGACGTGGTTTTGGTGCCCTTGGCGGTTTTCGTCACGGCCGTGCTCGTCGTCTTGGTGTCGCTCACTTTAGTCACGGTCGTCTTGCCGAGATCTCCGCCGTCGCTTGCGTACTTGTCGGTCCAGACCATTGCGTTTCCGACCCAGCCCGGCGACGTGGACATGCCGAAACCGCCGAAGTTGCCCATCCCGAACGAATACCACGACTTGGTTTTCGTGTCGTAGCCGACCCAGCTGCGGGTCGTGATCGTTTTCGTGCGTGCGGCGTCGAACGGTTTCGAGGTTCCGTCGGTCTGCATGTAGTGGCCGTCCATCACCATCGTGGTGACGTCGGTTTCGGTTCGCCCGGCGCCGCGGCCGCCGGAGGATTTCGTCGTCTTGCAGTTCCACGTGCCGAGCAGGAACATCATGGACGAGAAGTCGCCCTTGGAGTCCGGCACCGGCGTGGCTTGCTGTGCCGACGCCAGGCTCGACGTTGCGAGCAGGCCGGCAAGGAGTGCACCGAGCACGCGATATGACATCGTTTGGTCCTTTCGCATAGGAGAGGAAGCAGGCCATCGCCTTCTCCGGGATTCCGATCTACTCTTTTTTGCGCAGAAAGCCCAGTCCGAACGCCGCCGCCATGCACGCTGCCGGAAGCACGCCGCTCAATCGTACGTTCAGTTCCAGAATCGCGCCCGCGACCGCCGGCGCGAAGATCATCGCGGCATTGTTCAGGGAATCTGCGACGCCGAGCATCGCGCCGCGCCGATTGGGTGGGGCGCGATCGACAATCAGTTTTTGCAGTGACGGAAAGAGCGCCGAGCCCGCCACGGCCCAGAGCACGAGCACGATTGCAAACGCCGCCACGTCTCGCACGAAACCGATCAGCGCGTACGCAACGATTGCGAGCGCGAATCCGACTTGCACGATTTGGAACGTGCCGAGCTTTCGTTCGAGCGGCGCGACGACGAAAATCAACGTCACCGCACCGATCGCGCCGGCGGCCGCGAGCATTAAGCCGTCGGCGGTTGCCGATGCGCGCAGGGCCCGATCTAAGTAGAGTCCGAACGTTCCGAAGAGGTACGTGAAGGCGAAGATAAACAGGAACTGCCGCGCCAGCACGTTGAGCATTGCCGGCGAACGAAGCGCGCGGCGCATTTCTCCGCGCAACGGGCGCACCGGCTCAGGGTCGATTCCTCGCAGAAAAAACCCGCTCAAAAGGATGTTGAGCGCCTCGAAACCGACGCCGGCCCAAAACGGGGCGTCGAGCGAGATCTTCACCAGCAGCCCGCTCACGATCGGCCCGACGACGAATCCCAATCCGAAGGCCGCGGTGCTTAACGCGAGCGCTCTCTCGCGGTCCTTTTCAGCAACCGCATCGACAACGTAGGCTTGAGCGACGCCGAGATTGCCGCCGCCGAGTCCTTGAATCGCGCGCGAAAGAAAGAGGACCGGAACGCTCCCGGCGAGCGCGAGCAAAAGATAGCCGCACAGCGTGAAGCCCTGCGAAGCCATTAGCACGCGTTTGCGGCCGATGCGGTCGCTGAGCCGGCCCCAGAGCGGCGACGACACCGTCGCGCAGATCGCCGCGGTCGAGAGCAAGGCGCCCATCGTCGTCGCGCTCGCGTCGAACCGGCGCCCGAGGGCCGGCAGCAACGGGATCAGGAACGTGTATCCCACGACGTCGATGAAGATGACCGCGTAGATCGGAACGACTTGACGCGGCAGGCCGAAGCGCATGTCGCTTCCCTTTCCCCAAGGACGGCAGATTCACGGGTGCAGGTCGGCTACGGCCCGATCCGTAGCACGCGCGACGAAGCCGCACCAGCCGCCGCAAGACCCGGCGGACATTCACCCGATTCACTAGAGCAAAACGCCTACGTACGGTGGATCGAGTCGGTCCACCGCACGGTTTCGGGCGGCTCGACGGTCGGAATGTCGAGGTTCACGACAACCGGCTCTTGGCCGCTGCGCACGAGCACGCATTCCAGTGGCTCGCCTTCGCTCGCGTTGATTTCTTGGTGCGGAACGAACGGGGGAACGAAGATGAAGTCGCCGGGACCCGCTTCGGCCACGAACTCGAGCCGCTCGCCCCAGCGCATGCGCGCGCGGCCTTTGACGACGTAGATCACGCTCTCGAGTTCGCCGTGATGGTGCGCCCCGGTCTTCGCGTTCGGATGGATCGTCACGGTGCCCGCCCACAGTTTCTCGGCGCCCGCGCGCGCCGCCGTGATGGCGGCCGCGCGGTTCATGCCCGGCGTCTGCGCCGTGTTGGTATCGAGGTCGCCCGCCGGAATCACGCGGACCCCGTCGTGCTTCCAGTCGCTCACGTTTCGACGTAGATCTCGGCGCCGCGCTCGACGAACTCGGCCGACTTCTCGGCCATCCCGCGTTCGGCATACTCGCGAACTTCTTGCGTGATCTTCATCGAGCAAAAATGCGGCCCGCACATCGAACAGAAGTGCGCGACCTTCGCACCGTCCGCGGGCAACGTCTCGTCGTGAAACGCGCGTGCGGTTTCGGGGTCGAGCGACAGCTCGAACTGATCCTGCCAACGGAACTCGAAACGCGCCTTGCTCAGCACGTCGTCCCAATGCCGCGCGTGAGCGTGTCCTTTGGCGACGTCGGCTGCGTGCGCGGCAATCTTGTACGCGATCACGCCGTCTTTGACGTCTTGCTTGTCGGGCAGCCCGAGATGTTCTTTGGGGGTCACGTAACAGAGCATCGCGGTGCCGTACCAGCCGATCATCGCGGCGCCGATCGCGCTCGTGATGTGGTCGTAGCCGGGTGCGATGTCCGCGACGAGCGGGCCGAGCGTATAGAACGGCGCTTCTTTGCACACTTCGAGCTGCCGATCCATGTTCTCTTTGATCAAATGCATCGGGACGTGGCCCGGGCCCTCGATCATCGTCTGGACGTCGTGTTTCCAAGCGATATCGGTCAACTCGCCGAGCGTTTCTAGTTCGGCAAACTGCGCCTCGTCGTTCGCGTCCGCGAGGCATCCCGGCCGCAAGCCGTCGCCGAGCGAGAAGGCGACGTCGTACGCCTTCATGATCTCGCAAATCTCCTCAAACCGCGTGTAGAGAAAATTCTCCTTATGATGCGCGAGACACCACTTGGCCAGAATCGAGCCGCCGCGCGACACGATTCCCGTGACGCGTTTGGCGGTCAGCGGAATGTAGGCCAGTCGCACGCCGGCATGAATCGTGAAATAGTCCACGCCTTGCTCAGCCTGCTCGATCAGCGTGTCGCGGTAGAGTTCCCAGGTCAGCTCTTCAGCCTTGCCGTTGACCTTCTCCAGCGCTTGATAGATCGGCACCGTGCCGATGGGTACGGGCGCGTTGCGTAATATCCACTCGCGCGTTTCGTGGATGTTCTTGCCGGTCGAAAGGTCCATCACGGTGTCGGCGCCCCAGCGCGTCGCCCAGGTCATCTTCTCGACTTCTTCTTCGATCGACGACGCGACCGCGGAATTGCCGATGTTCGCATTGATCTTCACGAGCGAGTTTCTCCCGATGATCATCGGCTCGCTCTCGGGATGATTGATGTTGGCGGGCAAAATCGCGCGGCCGCGCGCGATTTCGTCGCGCACGTATTCGGGCGCAAGTCCCTCGCGAATCGCGACGAACTCCATCTCGGGCGTTATCTCACCACGGCGCGCGTAGTGCATCTGCGAGACGTTCGCACCGGGTTTGGCGCGACGCGCTTTTCGTTGCGCGACAAAGCGTAGCTCGTCGAGTTCGGGCATCGCTTCGCGACCGCGCCGGTAGAGCGAGGTCGGCTGCTCCAATTCGAGGGTATCGCCACGGCCGGCGATCCAGCCGGCGCGGAGCGCCGCGATGCCGGCGCGGACGTCCGTACCGATGTCGAGGTCGCCGTACGGCCCCGACGTGTCGTACGTCAGATGACGTTCGCCGTTCGTCAGTTCGATCTCGCGCATCGGTACGCGGACGGACGCGTCGAGCGGATGCTCGGCGTAGATTTTTCTCGTGCGCGCGGCGCGCTTGCCTTCAACGATCGCAGACATCGGTACCCTCTCAAATTCGTCGCGACCGTCTCTCCCTACGCCGGCACTACCCGGATCAGGTTCGGCGGTCGGCGACAACATCGCCCTCTCAGCCCGTCGCGCGGGCACCCGTGAGGAGCGCATACTTGCGAGCATGGAAGCGCGCCGACCTCCCAGAACCGCGCCCAGGTGCAAACAAAGCGAGCGCTTTCCTTCCTGGTTCTCCTGGCCGTGCTGCTGGTCGCGTACGCTTTGGCGGTCTACCGCTTTCAACGCGACGCGGGGCTCGTGGAGCGCGATTTCAGCGTCGGGCACCCTTCGGCCGACCACCTCGAGGTCAACGTCGAGATTCTCGGGGTGCATCCGCTGCGGGATGCCCTTCAGGTTCGGTTCACGTTCCACCCCAACGGGCGTTACGTTGCGGATCGTTTCGGCCACCTCAAGTCCGACCTGCGGGTGGTGCTGACGACCTCCGACGGTTACCGTTCGGTGCGCCTGCCGGCGGGCGAGGTGCCCGCTCAGTTCACCGCCGACATCAATCTCGCGGACGGCACGGTGAACGCGTATCCGTTTGACAGTTACAAGGCGGTCATCGGCGTGGCTGCGTTTGCCCACGCAAAGCCGGGCGACGACTTCCCCCTTCCGCTCTCGACGGAGATTCATTACACCGCGAAATTCGACGATTACGTCATCCGCACGAACATCGCTCCGGAAAGCACCGTCGCCGCAGTGGACGTGGACCTGCACATTTGGCGCTCGGCTGCAATCGTCACGTTTGCGGCGATGATGTATTCCGCGATCACACTCGTCGCGATCTCCGTCTTCGCAATCACGGTGATGGTGTTTTTCGGAAGGCTCAGACCCGAAACGGGCATCATGCTGTGGAGCGGCGCGATGGTCTTCGCGCTGCCTGCCGTGCGCAATGCGCTTCCGGGCAGCCCGCCGCTTGGGGTACAAGTGGACTTGTACGTCTTTATGTGGGCGCAAACGGCGGTTGCGTTTTCGATGGTGATGCAGACGATCATGTGGCTGCGCCATAACGCGAGACAACTACGCCCCGGCGAACCAGAAGACGCTACCTTCGATGAAGCGTTCGAGAGCGAAGAGGCGCCCAGCTTCGGCTCAGGCAAATCGCACGAAGCGACGTAGCGGCGAGCCATTCCTTACCTCCGCCTCTTCGGCGCGCAAGTCGCTATCGGTGCGGCTGCGATTTTTGCCCGCTACGCCCTGCTCGGCGCAGGGCCGTTCGCCGTATCGGCGCTTCGTCTCCTCGTGGCGGCCGTGCCGCTCGTCCTCATCGCCTCGGTCCGCTCGCGCGGCGCCCGAATCGGATGG
Source organism: Vulcanimicrobiota bacterium (assembly GCA_014304965.1). GTDB lineage: Bacteria > Vulcanimicrobiota > Vulcanimicrobiia > Vulcanimicrobiales > Vulcanimicrobiaceae > Cryoxeromicrobium > Cryoxeromicrobium davisii. The sequence continues at coordinate 8,525 of JACRTZ010000122.1, forward strand.
AAACGCGAAGCAGCCCTGGCCTTGGCCGGTTTTGCGCTCGCCGCGCATTTTGCAACTTGGATCGCCTCGCTGCTCTATACGTCGGTTGCGATTTCCACCTTGCTCGTCACCACCACGCCGCTGTGGACGAGCCTCTACGATCTTTTCGTAACGCGGGCGCGGCCTTCCCGAGATTTTGTCGTGGCGCTCGCGCTCGCATCGGCCGGGGCGGCTGCCATCGCATTCGCGCGCGCGGGAGCCGCACCGGTTCCCGGCCATGCACTGCTTGGCGACGCGCTCGCGCTGATCGGCGGCATCGCAATGGGCGTCTATCTGATCGTCGTGCGCCGGAGCGGGGTGACTCCTTCCGCCGGACCTGCACTTTCAACGACGGCCATCGTCGCAAGAACGTATTCGTGGGCGGCCCTTACGCTGCTGCTCGCGACGGTCCCGGCGCACCAGCCGCTGCCCGCCTTCACAAACTACGCGGCGTGGCTCGGTATTCTCGGCATGGGGGTGTTTTCACAACTGCTCGGCCACACCGCGCTCAACGCAGCGCTGCGCGATTTTTCGGCCAGCATCGTAGCGATGTCCACCTTGATCGAACCGCTCGCCGCCGCAATCCTGGCGGCGCTTCTCTTCGGCGAGGCCCTTTCCGCGCAAACGATCGCAGGCGGGCTCGCAGTGCTCGCGGCGGTCGCTCTTTCACTCGGGCGACAGCGGGTAATCTTCACGTAGTTCGGCGCGGCGCAGCTGGTGCCACGCGCGCAAGACCTCGCCGACGCTCCAGGCTTGTGCGATGCAACCACGGCGGTGGAATGGAGCGTCGCCGTCCGCGATCTCCGGAAGCGTGCCGACGCCGGCGCCGGACACGTGATCGAGCAGCGGTTGCAAGTATGCAAGCGCAGCGCCGGCATTGCCATACGCCCGATGATGCGCGAGAACGAACGGTCCGATCAGCCAAATCCACGCCGTTCCTTGATGGTACGCCGCATCGCGTTCGGCAGGTCCGCCGGCGTAGCGTCCCGCGTAGGCGGGATCCGACGGCGCCAGGCTACGCAGTCCCATCGGCGTCAGCAATTCGCGCGCGCAGATATCCACGACGCCCCGCCGCCGCACGCTGTCGATGGGGCTGTAGAACAACGACGCTGCGAAAATCTGGTTCGGCCGAATCGCGCGCTCGTCGCCGCCCGGCCCGTCGACAACGTCCAGCAGACCGCCCGTCTCGTCATCTTCGAAACGCGAAAAGGAGCGTAACACACGATCCGCTGCGCGCCGGAAGCGCCCCGCATCCTGTCCGCACTGCGGCGCGAAACCCTCGAGCGTCCGCAACGCGTTGTACCATAACGCGTTGACCTCGACGGCTTTGCCGATGCGCGGCGTGACCGGTACGTCGCCGACCTTCGCGTCCATCCAGGTCACCTGCGAGCCCGCGACGCCGGCGCGTAGCAGCCCGTCCGCGTCGTCGACGCGAATGCCGTAGCGGGTTCCCGACGTATAGCGTTCGACGATCGCCGCCAGCGTGGGCCAAAACTCTTCGACCGCTCCCGCGTCGTCGCCCATTTCGACGTACGCGCGAACCGCTTCGACGTACCAGAGTGCCGCGTCGACGGTGTTGTAGCTCGGAGCGGCGCCGCGTTCGGGAAACTCGTTCGGGAGCATGCCTCCGTCGAGAAATCGATCGAAGGCCCGCAGCACGGAGCGAGCGATCGCCGCGCGGCCCGTCGTCAAGGTCAGCCCCGGCAACGCGATCATCGCGTCGCGGCCCCAATCGCCGAACCAGTGGTACCCCGCGACCACCGAACGACCGTCGGGAAGTCCCGGTAAGGGGCGCGCGACGACGAATTGGTCCGCCGCCAAAACGAGCTGACGGATTGCGGGCGGAGCGGTGGCGGCGACGTCGCCGTTCGCTTCGCGCCAGCCTTGCAGCAGATCGCCTTCGCGCTCGGAGGCGCGCAAGAACGGATTGCGGACCTCGACCAGCGGCGCCGCCTTTTCCGCCGACGCGCGCAGCGTCAGCGCTTGCTCTCCGGCAATTTCGGCCATAAACGTGGCGGCGTGCAAATGATCCTCGCGGTCCTCGAGCCCGCGCTCGCGCTCGGCGGGCAGATCGTAATCGCGATACCAGGTGTTGACGATTCGCACGTCGCCGCGGTCGGTCTGAAGCCACGTCGGCACCGCGCCGACGTAATCGGGCGCGATGCAGACGGCATTGCCGGCGAGGTTGACCCGCAACACGCGGGCGCCCGCTCGGCTCGAGCCATGAAAATCGCGATTGTCCACGATCGCCTTGACGATCAATCGCATCGGCGCGGACGCGCGCAGCAGTTTGTATCGAACGAGCGTTTGGTTCGCGCCGTGTTCCATCACGATGCGGCGTTCGAGCACGCCGTCCGCCAGCGCGAATTCCCACACCGCCGTCGTGCCGTCCAAATAGAATCGCTCGATGTTGAAGTAGCCCAACGGATCCACGCTGCCGCTCGCCCAGCGATTCGTCGTCAGCGCATACGAAACGCCGCGGTATTCCACGCGCTCGTCGTACTTGACGGCGACGAGAGCGCGGCCGGCCGGCGGCGTCAGTGCGGCAACGAGCAGGCCGTGATAGCGCCGGGTCGCGGAGCCGTCGAGCGTTCCCGACGCGAAGCCGCCGAGACCGTTCGCGAGCAGCCATTCGTGCGCGCTTGCAACCGCGACGTCGGTGCAAACGTCCCGGCCGAATGCAACGCAGGCGTCCATTCTCAACACGTCCGTCGCACGCGCACAGGAAACCTGCGCTCTGCTTTGGCACAAAGATTGCGATGGCGTACAACCCCGAGCGCGACCGAATCGAGTCGGCCGCGCGGAAGACCGAGGCGTGGCCGCTGTGGGGCCCGTACGTCAGCGCGCGGCAGTGGGGAACCGTTCGTGAAGATTACAGCCGTGACGGAAACGCGTGGGACTATTTGCCCTTCGACCAGGCGCGCTCGCGAGCGTACCGCTGGGGCGAAGACGGCATTTTTGGCATTTGCGACGTCACGCAGCGTCTCTGTTTCGCGCCGGCTTTTTGGAACGAACGCGATCCGATCGTCAAGGAACGTTTTTTCGGGCTTTCCGGGCCGCAAGGCAATCACGGCGAAGACGTCAAGGAACTTTATTATTACGTAGATGGCGTGCCGTCGCACGCCTACATGCGCGCGCTCTACAAATATCCGCAACGGGCATTTCCCTACGCCGATCTGCTCCACACGAACCGGCAGCGCACCCGCGACGAGCCCGAATACGAACTGGTCGATACCGGCATCTTCGCGGACGACGCGTATTTCGACATCACGGTTGAGTATGCCAAGAAATCGCCGACCGACATTCTCGTGCGCATCAAGGCAGCGAATCGCGGCTCGCAGGCTGCGCCATTGCACCTTCTTCCGCAGCTATGGTTTCGCAACGATTGGTCGTGGGCTCCCGGTGTACAGCGGCCGTCCCTCGGCATCGATCCCGCTCGTGCGAATGCGCTCGTCGCGAGTCATCCGGTGCTCGGCACCTACGGCCTGCACTTCGAGGGCGACGCCGAAGTGCTCTTCACCGAGAACGAGACCGACGCGGATTTGCTGTTTGGGGTGTCTAACGCGCAGCCGTTCGTGAAGAACGGCATCGATCGGGCGATCGTGCGCGGCGAACGCACCGCAGTGAATCCCGCGCGTACGGGCACGAAAGCGGCGATCCACTACGTCATGACGATCGAAGCCGGAGGCTCGCGCGAAGTCCGGCTCCGGCTCCGCGGTGAAACCTTCGACGAAACGCCCTTCGGCCCGAGCTTCGCGGCCACGTTCGACGAACGCATCGAGGAAGCCGACCGTTTTTACGCGGCGCTCAATCCATTTCCGGCGACCGCGGAGAGGCGTACGATTCAACGGACCGCACTCGCCGGGCTTTTGTGGACGAAGCAATACTACAACTACGTCGTCCGCGATTGGCTGCGCGGCGATCCGCTGCAGCCGCCGCCTCCGACCGAGCGACTGCGCGGGCGCAATGCCGACTGGATCCACCTCTATAACGACGATGTGATCTCGATGCCGGATACGTGGGAGTATCCTTGGTATGCTGCCTGGGATTTGGGCTTTCACGCGGTCGCGCTCGCCTTGGTGGACCCGGCCTACGCGAAGCGCTCGTTGCTCGTATTGACGCGCGAATGGTACATGAACCCCAACGGCCAGTTGCCGGCTTATGAGTGGGCGCTAGGTGACGTCAACCCGCCGGTCCACGCGTGGGCCGCGTACCGCGTCTTTCAGATCGAACACAAGATGACCGGCAGCGCCGATTACCTCTTTCTCGAGCGCGTTTTCCAAAAGTTGCTGATGAACTTCACCTGGTGGGTAAATCGCGAAGATCCGGCGGGCCGCAACGTCTTCGCCGGCGGCTTTCTCGGCCTCGATAACGTCGGCCCATTCGATCGCAGCGCTCCGCTGCCGCCCGGCTTCACACTGAACCAATCCGACGCAACGAGTTGGATGGCGGTGTACTCGCTCGACATGATGGCGATCGCGCTCGAACTCGCACAGCACGACGCCGCCTACGAAGATATCGCAACCAAGTTCTTCGAGCACTTCCTCTACATAGCGCAAGCCATCAACGAGACCGACGGACCGCAGCCGACGGGACTGTGGGACGAACAGGACGGATTTTACTACGATCAACTGGCTGCGCCCGATGGTTCCGTTTTCCCGATCCGCGTGCGTTCCGCCGTCGGCCTCCTGCCGTTGCTTGCGGTCGAAACGTTGCAAGAACGGTTACTGGCACGCGTTCCCGATTTCGCGCGGCGTCTCTCCTGGTTCATCGAAAACCGGCCGGAACTTCGACGCAACGTCGCCTGCATGGAAACGAGCGGCACGGACGCACGGCGGCTGCTCGCCATCGTCGACGAAAAGCGCCTGCGGCGCCTCTTGGCCGTCCTGCTCGACGAAAACGAATTCTTGAGCCCCTACGGCATTCGCTCGCTCTCGCGGCGCTACGAAACGCAGCCCTACGACGCGACCTTTAACGGAAGCGATTTCCGCGTGCAATACGATCCGGCCGAGAGCCGCAGCGGGTTGTTCGGCGGGAATTCGAACTGGCGCGGACCGATTTGGATGCCACTCAACTTCCTGATCATCGAAGCCCTACAGAATTTCCATTTTTACTACGGCGACGGCTTTACGGTCGAATATCCGACCGGCTCGGGAAAGCAGGCGAACCTCTGGAACATTGCTACCGATCTTTCCGAGCGGATCGTCGGCTTGTTCGCGCGCGGCGAGGATGGACGCCGTCCCTTCAACGGTACGGACGCCAAACTCCAGAACGATCCGCACTTCCGCGATCTACTGCTCTTTCACGAACATTTTGGAGGCAACGACGGACGCGGTCTCGGCGCTTCCCATCAGACGGGCTGGACGGCTTTGGTCGCGAAGCTGATCCAGCAATTGAGCGAATATGAAGGTGCCGGAAAATCGCCGCTCGATTGGACGTTTGACGCGGCCCCAAGCAGCGGCGCTGTCCCACTGAATACGTGAGCCTCGAAAGCCGGCGCATCGAGTCCGTCGCCCGCGGTGCGGACGGCGATCCTTTCTCGTTTCTCGGCATGCACCAGACTCCCGACGGCGTCGTGCTCCGCGCGTTCCGGCCATCGGCCGATCGCATGTATGCGATCGACGCGCGCAACGGTCAGGTCGCCCTTGCACTCGAGCGCGTCCATCCCGGCGGCGTGTTCGCGGGTGAGTTGAAAACCGAACCGTTCCCGTACCGCCTGCGCGAACGAACCGCTGAAACGACCGACGAATTCGACGATCCCTATCGCTTTCCGATGCTGCTCGGCGCGACCGACGCGTGGCTGATCGCCGAAGGCCGTCACTTGCGCTTGTGGGAGGTCCTCGGCGCGCATCCGCGCATCGTTGACGGCGTCGAGGGTACCGCGTTTGCGGTCTGGGCGCCCAATGCGCGCCGCGTCAGCATCGTCGGCCCGTTCAACAATTGGGACGGCCGCATATACCCGATGCGATTCCGCGCCGAGTGCGGGGTCTGGGAACTTTTCTTACCCGGTAACTTCGCCGGGAAAGCGTACAAGTACGAAATCGCGGGTCCCAACGGCAAACTCTTGCCGCTCAAATCCGACCCGGTTGCGTTCCAGGCGGAACTGCGTCCCGCAAACGCTTCGGTCGTGGCGGTCCCGAGTGCGCACGTCTGGGCAGACGAAACGTGGATGCGCACTCGCGGCAAGACCGTGCGGCACGATAGTCCGATCGCCATTTACGAAGCGCACCTCGGTTCGTGGCGGCGCAAAGGCGAACGCGGCGAAACGATGCTCGGCTACCGCGAATTGGCCGACACGCTCGTGCCCTACGTGCGCGACCTCGGTTTCACGCACATCGAACTCTTGCCCGTTACGGAACATCCTTTTGACGGTTCTTGGGGCTACCAAACGATCGGGATGTTCGCGCCGACGAGCCGGCACGGCACGCCCGACGACTTTCGCGCCTTCGTCGATCGCGCTCACGCGGCCGGCATCGGCATCATTCTCGACTGGGTGCCGGGTCATTTTCCAACCGATGCGCACGCTCTCGGAAACTTCGACGGCACGCACCTGTACGAGCACGCCGATCCGCGCAAAGGTTTCCATTATGGCTGGGGCACCTACGCCTACAACCTCGGCCGGCTCGAAGTCGCAAATTTCCTGATCGCGAGCGCTCTCTACTGGCTCAAAGAGTTTCACGTCGACGGCTTGCGCGTGGACGCCGTTTCGTCGATCATTTACCTCGACTACGATCGCCCGGCCGGGCAGTGGCTGGCCAACGCATCGGGTGGTAACGAAAATCTCGACGCAACGGCATTCTTGCGGCGTTTGAACGAAGCGGTCTACGCGGAAGTGCCCACTGCCGCGACGATTGCAGAAGAATCCACCTCGTGGCCGATGGTTTCGTCTCCCACGTATTTGGGCGGCCTCGGTTTCGGGTTCAAATGGAACATGGGCTGGATGAACGACACGCTGCGGCTCTTCTCGCGCGATCCGCTATACCGAGGCCACCACTTCAACGAACTCACCTTTAGCCTGATGTACGCATTCAGCGAAAATTACATCCTGCCGTTTTCGCACGACGAAGTCGTGCACTTGAAAAGATCCCTGATCGGGCGCATGCCCGGCGACGACGAGGCGCGGTTCGCGAGCCTGCGCCTGCTCTACGGTTACATGTACGCCCATCCAGGGAAGAAATTGCTTTTCATGGGCTCGGAGTTTGCACAAGAGGCTGAGTGGAGCGAAGCGCGCAGCCTCGACTGGCATCAGCTCGACGATCCCCGCCGCCGGGCGCTAAGCGTGCTGGTAAAAGACTTGAACGATGTCTATCGCAAAGAACCCGCCTTGCATGGCTGTGATTACGACTGGGCGGGTTTCGAATGGATCGACTGCGACGATCGCGAGCGGGCGGTCGCGGCATTCGTTCGACGCGACCCGGCCGGCGGCAACTTCGCCGTCGCCGTCATGAATTTGAGCGGCTCGGGATACGAACGCTATAGGGTCGGCGTGCCGGTGGGCGGACGCTATCGCGAAATTCTCAACACCGACGCCGCCGCCTACGGCGGCCGCAACCGCGGGAACTTCGGAACCGTAACCGCCGACGAAACGCCGGCGCACGGCCGCCCGATGTCCATCGAACTCTATCTGCCGCCGCAAACGCTGCTGATCGTCGCGCCCGAAGCGTCGTGACCCAACAATCCCCCGTCGGCCTCGAAGCCGGCGAACCATCCCCGATCGGCGCGACCTGGGACGGACGCGGCGTGAACTTCGTGCTGTTTTCGGCACACGCCGAGCGAGTGGAACTGTGTCTCTTCGATGCATCCGCCAGACGCGAGGTCGCCCGCTTGGCGCTGCCCTCGTACACCGACGAAGTATGGCATGGATATCTGCGCGGCGCGCGCCCCGGTTTGCGGTACGGCTATCGCGTATACGGTCCCCACGATCCTTCCGCCGGCCACCGTTTCAACGAGCACAAGTTGTTGATCGATCCCTACGCGCGGGCGCTGGCCGGCCCGTTACGCTGGAGCGACGCCCACTTCGGCTATCGCGTCGGATCGTCGCGAGCCGATCTTTCGTTCGATCGCCGCGACAACGCATCGCTCGTCCCGAAGTCCGTCGTCGTGGACAACGCGTTCACGTGGTCGGGCGACAGGCCGCCACAGCGCGCTTGGCGCGACACCATCGTCTACGAAGCGCACGTGCGCGGTTTCACCATGCGCCATCCGGGCGTCCCGCTGAATCTGCGGGGCACGTTTCTCGGCCTCGCGTCGCCGCCTGTGCTCGACCACCTCTCGCGCCTTGGAATCAGCGCGATCGAGTTGCTTCCGGTCCATGCCTTCGTCGACGACCGTCTGCTCGGCGAACGCGGGCTGCGCAATTACTGGGGCTACAATTCGATCGGCTTCTTCGCGCCGCATTCGTTGTATTTGAGCGAAGGGAACGTCCACGAATTCAAATCCATGGTCAAGCAGTTTCACGAAGCTGGGATCGAAGTGCTGCTCGACGTCGTATACAACCACACCGCCGAAGGCGACCAGCGCGGCCCGACCCTTTCGTTTCGCGGAATCGACAACAAATCGTATTACCGTCTCGCAGCGGATCCGCGTTATTACGACGACGCGACCGGGTGCGGCAATACGCTCAACGCCGAGCACCCGCGCGTGCTGCAAATGGTCATGGACTCACTGCGCTATTGGGTCGAAGTCATGCACGTGGACGGCTTTCGCTTCGACCTGGCGCCCGTGCTCGGCCGCACGTCGAAGGGTTTCGATCCGAACGGCGCCTTCTTCCAAGCGGTCGCACAAGATCCGATTCTCGCGCGCACGAAGATGATCGCCGAGCCGTGGGACGTCGGCGCGGACGGATATCACGTCGGACACTTTCCGCCGGGCTGGTCGGAATGGAACGACAAGTTCCGCGACGGCGTTCGCCGCTTTTGGCAAGGCGGAGACGGTCTCATTACCGAGCTTGCCTGGCGCGTCGCGGGATCGAGCGATCTCTTCCAACATTCCGGGCGCCACGTGCGCTCGTCGCTCAACTTCGTCACGGCGCACGACGGTTTCACGCTTTCCGATCTCGTTTCGTACGACTCGAAGCACAACGAGGCGAACGGCGAGGACAATCGCGATGGGAGCGATGCGAATTGGAGTTGGAACTGCGGGGTCGAGGGCCCAAGCGACGACCCTCGCGTACTCGCCCTGCGGGCTCGGCAGAAGCGCAACGTTCTGGCGACGCTGCTGCTCGCGCAAGGCGTGCCGATGTTGCTCGCCGGTGACGAGCGGGGGCACACGCAGTATGGAAACAACAACGCGTACTGCCAAGACAACTCGGTCGGCTGGATCGATTGGATGCCCGAAGACGGTGACGACGACCTGACCGCGTTCGTGCGCGGGCTCGTCGCGCTGCGGCGTTCGAGCACCGCCTTCCGCCGCGAATTGTTCTTCCACGGCGAGTCGCTTGCGGATGGCCGTCGCAAGGATCTGATCTGGCTGACGCCCGACGGCAACGAAATGGGCGAAGCGGAATGGTTCGACGGCAGCCGGCGCGCGATCGGCATGCTGTTCGGCGAGGAGGCGGTGTCGCGCGAACGCCTCTTCGCGATCTTTTTCAACGCGCACGACGCCGACATTCCGCTCGCGCTGCCCGAACATGAATCGGGCTGGGAGTTGCTGGTGGACACCGCCGGCAATCCGCGAACGGATTTCCTCGCCCCGCTGCCGGTCGAAGCGTTTCGCCTCTCCGCGCGCTCGCTCGCCGTCTTTCGCTCGCGAGCCGCGACATGATCGAGACCTCGCAGGCCTACGTGCCGCCGGCGTTCGAGCGCGGCGAACGCGCGTGGGGATGGGGAGTGAATCTCTACGCGCTTCGCTCGAAGCGCAATTGGGGAATCGGCGATTTCACCGATCTCGCGGCGCTGGTCGGTCTGGCGCGGGCGTTCGGAGCCGATCTCGTCGGGGTCAACCCGCTCCACGCGCTGCACTGGACCGCGCCGGAAGGCGCGAGCCCCTACTCGCCGACCAGCCGCTTTTTTCTCAACCCGCTCTACATTGACGTTGCGACAATTCCGGACTTCGATCTGAACGGAGCCGGCGGTGCGTTCTTGATGCAGGACCACGTACTCGACGATCTCGTGCGTGCGCGCGAGAACGCGCGCGTGGATTACACGCTCGTGGCAAGCCTCAAGCGCCGCGGGCTCGAGATCGCCTACGAATCGTATCGCTCCAATGCGAGCGCCGCACGGGCCGAGGCGTTTCGCGACTTCGCCCTCAAAGGCGGCGAGCGCCTCGAACGGTTCGCGTGGTATGAGGCGCTCAACGAACACTTTTCGCTCGACGAACCGGGCGCGTTCGGCTGGCTCAACTGGCCGCAAGAATTCCAATCGCCAGGGTCGCCGGCCGTAAAACGTCTGGCGCAGGAGCGCGGCGGTCGCGTCGGCTTCTTCATCTACTTGCAGTTCGTCGCACACGAGCAACTGGCGGCCGTCGCGCTCGACGCGCGGGCGCTCGGCATCGGTCTCTATTGCGATCTCGCCGTGGGTGTCGATCCGAACAGCGCCGACGTCTGGTCCGACCGCGAACGGTACGTGCTCGGCGAGAGCATCGGCGCGCCCCCGGATCCGCTCGGGCCGCTCGGCCAAAATTGGGGCCTCGCGCCGCTCGACGTGACGAAAATAGAGCGCGACGGCGGGGCCTTTTTTCGCGAACTGCTGCGGGCCAACATGGAACATGCAGGGGCGCTGCGGATCGACCACGTGATGGCCTTGCGGCGTCAGTTCCGTATCCCGCGCGGTTCGCTCGCCGCCGGCGGCACGTACGTCGACTACCCGTTCGACCTTTTGCTCGAGATCGCCGCGGAAGAGAGCCGCCGCGCGCGCTGCCTCGTGGTCGGCGAGGATCTTGGAACGGTGCCCGACGGCTTTCGCGAGCGAATGGCGAGCGAACGCATCTTATCGTACCGGCTTCTGCTCTTCGAACGCGACGAGCACGGCGAATTTATCGCGCCGGCCGCGTATCCCGTCGATGCGCTCGCAACCGCGACCACCCACGATCTGCCGACGATGGCCGGCTGGCCGCTCGGCCGCGACATCGACGTTCGCGCGCGTTTGGGTCATCTCGATGCACACGGGGCGCGCGCCGCTCATGCGGAACGGCGGGTCGAGGCAACGCGCTTGCTTCGGGCGCTCGCGCGCGAAGGCCTCATGGATCACGATACCGTTGAACGCATGCACCGCACGATCGATGCCGGCGCGACCGAACCGGCCGCCTACGAGCCGCTCGTGAGTGCGGCGTACGGCTTCCTCGCGCGGACGCCCGCGCGCGTAGTGCTCGTGCAATTCGACGACGCCGCCGGCGAACTGGATCAGGTCAACATGCCGGGAACCTCGCTCGAATATCCCAATTGGCGCCGCAAGAACCGGATCGCGCTTGAGGATCTCGGGCGGCACGAGCAGTTCGCGCGGCTAGCGGGGACGGTGAGGGCATCGGTCCGAAAGGAGCCCGTCCCATGAAAGCGGTGGTGATGGCAGGTGGCGAGGGCTCGCGGTTGCGGCCTCTCACGTCGCGCCGCCCGAAGCCGCTCGCTCCCATCGCCAACAAGGCCGTGATGGAGCATATCGTCGACCTGCTGCGTCGCCACGGCATCACCGAAATCGTGGCGACGCTGCATTACCTGGCGGACGAAATCGAGAGCTATTTCGGCGACGGCTCGAATTTCGGCGTTTCGATGACGTACGTCGTCGAGGACACGCCGCTCGGCACCGCGGGCGCCGTCAAGCTCGCGGGCAAAGAGCTGGCCGACGGTCCTTTTCTCATCATCTCGGGCGACGCGCTGACCGACCTCGACCTCACCGCCTTGGTGGCCGAACACGAGCGCAGCGGCGCCGCGGCCACCATCACGCTGCAGCGCGTCACGAACCCGCTCGAGTTCGGCGTCGTCATCACCGACGAGCGCCGTCGCATTACCCGTTTCCTCGAGAAACCGTCGTGGGGTGAAATCTTCTCCGATACGATCAACACCGGCATCTACGTGCTCGACCCCAGCGTGTTCGATTACATGGAAGCCGGTAAGAATTACGACTTTTCGCGCGATATTTTTCCGCGGCTGCTGCACGAAGGGAAACTCGTCCAAGGCTACATCACGGAAGATTACTGGACCGACATCGGCAACTTGCAACAATACCAGCAAGCCAACTACGACGCGCTCAACGGCAAGGTACATCTCGAGATCCCCGGGACACAAACGTCGCCGGGCGTGTGGCTCGGCGAGAATTGTAGCATTCATCCCGAGGCGCGCATCGTCGGCCCCGTCGTGCTCGGCAAGAACGTCGTCGTCGAAGCGGGGGCCGTGGTCGGCACCGAGGTGGTCCTCGGCAATTCGACCATCGTCGCCCGAAACGCGCGCCTGCACCGCACGATCGGCTGGGCCGACGGTTACTACGGCGAGAGCTGTTCGCTCGGCGGCTGCACGATCGCGGACCGCAACATCATCAAGGAGCGCGTCACCGTCGGCGAGGGCACGGTGATCGGCAGCAACTGCACGATCGGCAGCGACGCCGTCGTCCGGCCGAACATCAAGCTGTGGCCCGACAAAACCGTGTCGTCCGGTGCGGTCGTCTCGATGTCGCTCATCTACGGCATCAAATGGCCGGGTTCGCTCTTCGGCGGCGTCGGCGTCACGGGGCTCGCGAACGTTGAGATCACTCCCGAATTCGCGATGAACCTCGGGCAAGCGTTGGGCTCGCACCTCAAGCCCGGTCGCAGCGTCATGACGAGCCGCGACGCACATCCAGCGTCGCGCATCATGAACCGCTGCGTCATCTCGGGCTTACTCTCGGTCGGCATTAACGTCGAAGACCTGCGCTCGATCCCGCTGCCGCTCGCTCGCTACAGCACGCGCATGGGCGGCGACGGCGGCGTTCACACGCGCGTCAATCCCCAGAATTCGAACGAACTGCTGATCGAACTGCTCGACGGCAGCGGCATCAACGTGGACAAGCCGACCGAACGAAAGATCGAGAATCTCTTCTTCCGCGAAGATTTTCGGCGCACGGCCATGGACGAGGTCGGGCAACTGTCGTTTCCGGCGCGCTCGCTCGAACTCTACACCTCGGGCTTCCTCGATGCACTGAAACCGAAAGCGCTGCCGAAGGCGAACTTCCGCGTCGTCGTGGACTACGGCTACGGGAACGCGGCGATCGTCCTGCCGCGCATTCTTTCGAACTTGGGCGTGGACATCATCGCGCTCGACGCGTATTACGACGAGACGAAGGCGCGCACGTTCCGCCTCGACCGCGAACGCTACCTCGAACAACTGCGGACGGTGACCTTGACGCTCGGCGCGGACCTCGGCGTGCTCGTGGATCACGACGGCGAATCGTTCGCGCTCGTGGACGACCTGGGCCGAATTATCGCAGGCAACCGGCTGCTCGCGCTTGTGACCCTGATGACCGCGCGTGCGAAACCAAACGCGCGCATCGCCGTGCCGATCACGACGCCGACTGCGATCGAGCGTTTAGCCGAGTCGGTCGGCGCGCACGTGACGCGCACGCGCAGCGACCGCCGCTCGATGATGGCACTTGCCGACGCCCAGCGCGACGTCCTCGACTACGGCAGCGGCTTCCACCAAGAGCCAATTTTCCCCGAGTTTCAGCCGGCCTTTGACGCGCTCTACGCC
>JACRTZ010000122.1:22203-24576 GCA_014304965.1 Vulcanimicrobiota bacterium
CGCGGAAGGGCGCAAGCTGCACGAACTCAACGACCTGATTCCCGAGTGGTTCTTCCGCCATCGCGCGATTCGCTGCCCGTGGGAACGCAAGGGCGAGGTGATGCGCACGATCGTGGACGAGAACCAAGAGCGCGACGTCGAGCTCGTGGACGGCGTGCGCGTGCGCCTCGACGGCGAACGCTGGTTCTTGGTATTGCCGGACGCCTCGGATCCGACGGTCAACATTTATGCCGAAGCGCCGTCCGGCGACGAGGCCGATCGCCTCATCGGCGAGGTAGCCGCCCGCATCGAACAGCTCGTCTAGACGTTAGGCGGCCACGCAACGATCTTGCGTCGCGGCAAGCAATTCGTCGCCCAAGAACTGCGCGAGCCGTTCCATCGCGAAACATCCCGCGCGGGCTTCGGCGCCTGGGTTGTAGTTCGTGTTCGTATTCACGTCGTAGACGAGCGCGCGCCCGGACGCGTCGAGCGCGAACTCGATGCCCGCGACTTCGATACCGTTCTGGGCGAGAAAGCGTTCGCCGCGTTCGATTAGCGAGTGCCGGAAGTGCGAAACGATTTCGAACTTCTGCACCGGCGAGAGGCCGCACGGCGCACACTGATCGGCTGGGCACAGTTCGAAGCCGCCGTCGCTCGTGTCAACCCGCACGGCGTAGAAAAAGCGTCCGCCGATGAACTCCATTCGCGTGATGAACGGCTCGGGCGTGCGCACGTACTCTTGAATCAACAGCAAACCGTCCACCGGCGCTTCGTAACTTCCATCCGCGAGCGTCGCCGCGAGCTCCGCAGGACTTGCGAACAAACGCACCCCAGGCCCTTGCCGCCCCGATTGTGCTTGACGATAAACGGACCGTCGAACGTTGCCGCAGCCGCAAGCGCTTCCGTCGTGCCATGCGTCACGACTGTGCGCGGCGTTTCGATGCCGGCGGCCTGCAACGAGGCGCATTGCGCAGCCTTGCTGATCTCCAGGCGCAAGGCGCGCGACGAATTGACGAGCCGGCGCCCGTTCGCTTCGAGCCACGCCAGGTACGCGCCGGCTAATTCGGCCGCATACCGATGATCGCGCGTGTGCGACGAAGCGCTCATGCGATTGTAGTACACGCCGGGCGTGGGCTCGCTCGAAAGATCGAGCGAACCGCGATCGAGCATCACTTCGTCGTACGGGACGTCGAGTTTCTCGAAAGCGGCTCGCAAGGGCACGAGCCACTCGGGATTCTCGTGGATGACGTGGACGCTCGGCGTGGTTTGCAAACTGGACACGGTGATCGGTTCTCCTGAAAGCCTGGAAAAAGAAACGAAGCCCCCCGCACATCGGCGAGAGGCTTCGCGAACGACTTTCGTCGGTTTACGCGCGCGAGCCGGCTACGCCGATCCCTCAGGGGTCACGTAACACGGACAACAGCACGCGAAACACTGCACGTGCGGGGTTATACCATGCCTGGCGAGCAGCGTCAACGGTCTTTCGTCGCGCCCAGGATTAGGACAAGTTTACGGAAGCGGCGGCGTCAGGATCGATGCCCGCCGCGACCCATAAGCGGCGCACGCCGTCTTGGCCGCCCATGAGAGAAATGAGCGAGCGGATGCGGCCCAACTGCTGTTCGAGATCTCGCTTGATCTGCGGGATCTCGCTGCTTTCGATGGCGTCGAGCGTTGCAAAGGCCGTCTCGCCCGGTCGCGCCGCGGCCCATGCGAACGCGTCGGTAACGGCGCAAAAGAATGCCTCTTGGGCCGTCGTCTCACGCCAATCGCGTTCGTCGGACACGATCGGAAACGAGACCGACGACCCGTTGCACGAAGCCACCACCGCAAACGCCGCGGGCACTTTCGCAATCGTCATGCCGGCGTCGTGCGCCACGGCCGCAACGCGCTCGCAGCGGGCGGCGTAGTCCACTTGGATAGCGGTTTCCATTATCTCAATGGTCGGCACCGCGAGGCCGGCGCTTAGGCTTCCGCTATCACGTTGACGGCGAACCGTGACGCCCGTCACCTTCGGCAAACCGTTTGGCGCCGCGCTGCGCTTCCCCGGTTGCAAACGAGGCCATGCCGTGCCGACTCTCGTTCTCCAGGGCGTCGTGGAGCGGCAGGTTCCACTGCTCGATCACCGAGAGCTTGACGTTGCGCATCGCGATCTGCGGGAAAGCAGCCAATTCCTTTGCCAGCGCGACCGCCGCGTTGAGCGCTTCGCCGCTCGGCGCGATGCGATTGACCAAGCCGATCTGCTTAGCTTCGACCGCGTTGACCGGCCTGCCGGTCAAAATGATGTCCATCGCGACGCTTTGGCCGATCAAACGCGGCAAGCGCATCGTGCCCATGTCCACCAGCGGCACCCCGAACCGCCGATTGAAGGCGCCGAACACGGCATCGCTCGCCGCG
>JACRTZ010000025.1:0-1435 GCA_014304965.1 Vulcanimicrobiota bacterium
CCTTTCAATTGATCGCCGTCGGCGCGGCGGTCGGTATCGTCGCGTCGTGGATTTCCGTCGGCCGGTATTTGCGCGCGTGAGCGTCCGCCGCATCGCCGCGGCGCTCGGCCTGGCGCTTTTCACCGCGGCGCTCGCGAGCGCGCCGGTGGCGGCCGCGCCGAAACGTTCGACCTCGACATACGGTTCGCTCGGCGAGAAGATCCATCAGCAACAGGTGCAGGTCGAAGCGCAACGGCGCCGCTTGGCGGAACGGCGCCGGCAGCTTCACGCGCGCCAGGCGCGCGAGAACGATCTGCGCCTGCAACTCGTCGAGACGAACCGCTCGATCGCGCGCGTCAACGCATCCCTCGATACGCTTTCTGGGCAGATCGCGCACAACCAGCGGCGTCTGGCTTGGAATCAGCGTCAGCTCGACGCCGCGCAAGCGACGCTCGCGCGCCACAACGACGCGCTCAAACGCCGTTTGGTCGACGCGTACGAACGCGGCGACCTCGGCTATATCAACGTCTTGTTTTCGGCGACGTCGTTTAGCGATTTCGTCGAACGCTGGGACGACATTCGTTTTCTGATCGCTGCCAACCAAAGGACCGTTCGCGAGCGACGCTCGGCCGAACGCGTCGTGTCGCTCGCGCAGCGCCGGCTCCAAAGCGAGCGCGCCGCACTCGACGACGCCGAACGCCGCGACCGCGAGGCGCACTATCAGCTTGCGGCCTTGGCGAGCCAGCGCAGCGAACTCGTCGCGGTGGCCGCCGCGAACCGCGTAAGCACGGCGCGGGAAGTCGCCGTCATGGAAGAAATCACCGCGCGCGACGAAGCGAAGCTCGAAGCGTTCATCCGACAGCAGCAGGCGATCGAAGCGGCCCGCCGCGCCGCCGAGCGACGCGCCGCGCAACTCGCGGGCCGCGAAGTGCCGCCCGAAGTCGGAGCCCCGCGCACGTTCAGCTGGCCCGCTTCCGGTCCGATCACATCGCCCTTCCGCATGCGCTCGGATCCGTTCGGGAAAGGGTTTCGCAGGCACACCGGGATCGACATCGGCGCGCCCATGAGCGCGACCATCACGGCCGCGGCCGGCGGCCGCATCATTTATTCCGGCTGGTACGGCGGCTACGGCAACGCGATCATCATCGACCACGGCGGCAACACGCAGACGCTCTACGGGCACTGTTCGCAGCTTTTTGTGTCGGTCGGGCAGGACGTTCAACGCGGTCAAGCCATCGGCGCCGTCGGCTCGACGGGAAACTCAACCGGCCCTCACCTGCACTTCGAGGTCCGGGTCAACGGCACGCCCGTGGACCCGACGGGACGCCTCCACTAAGCCCAGATCCTCCGAGGACCTCAGTTCGGTCACAGATTCGGGTAGGATACTGCAAGCGTGCGCGGGAGCGACGCTCGCACCCGGGCCGCAACGGACCGGCCCTCGAACGGGTCAAAGGTA
>JACRTZ010000025.1:1445-4936 GCA_014304965.1 Vulcanimicrobiota bacterium
GTACATACTCGTTCGCCGCCGCCCTACGAGAAAGCCAGAGGAATTTTGCACTCGACCATCCGCCTCCTCATCGCCGCCTTTCTCGTCGCTGTCGCTGCGCTCGGCGGCGCGCTGTATCTCGACCATACGCGCGCGAGCGGCCTCGACACGTTTGCCGGCACCGGCAACGGGATCGCGAGCCTCGACCTCAAGGCGCTCCTGGCCAACCCGCGAGCGGCCGACCAGCGGATGCTCGACAGCGCCTTCAGGCAGGTCGAAAAAGAATATTATCGCCCAGTCGACGCGCAGGTGCTGCTCAACGGCGAACAGCGCGAGTTGGTCGCGTACCTCCGCAAGCACAAGATTGCGTCGCCCTCGATTCCGACCGGCGCCGCCAACGGCGACCAATCGCACGACGTGCGCCTGCTCAATCGCAACCTGCAACTCGCGCAGTCACAATACGGCAAGCTGACGTCGAACGCCGAACTGACCCAAGCGGCGATCCGCGGCATGCTGAACGCGCTCGGCGATCCCTACACGACATATTTGACTCCCCGCGAAATCTCGAGTCTGGAAGATTCGCTCAGCGGCGGCGATTTCGGCGGCATCGGCGTCTACATTTTTCAGACCAAGGCCAAGCAAGTCGTCGTGGATCCGATCGACGGCATGCCGGCCGTGCGCGCGGGCATCAAGGCGGGCGATCAGATCATCGCCGTCAACGGCCGTGAGGTAGCGGGGATGTCGCTCGACGAGGTCGAGCGGCTAATTCGCGGCCCGATCGGCACGGTCGTCCGCCTTACGGTCAAGACGCACAAAGCCTCGAGTTCGCACGTCCTGCCGGTCACGCGTCAGCAGATCATCGTGCCGTCCGTCAAGGCAACGTTCGAAGACGGTTTCGAATACGTGCGGCTGGCTGACTTCGGCAAGAATTCGTATGACGAAGTTCGCAAAGCGCTAGCCGACGGCAAGGCGCGCGGCGCCAAAGGCTACATCCTCGATCTGCGCAACAACGGCGGCGGCTTGCTCGATGCCGCGGTTGAAATCTCGAGCCTCTTCGTGCCCGAATCCAAGACCGTGGTTTCGACGATCGACCGTGCGGGCGTGCGCGAGACGAAAATCTCGACGGGCGACGCGCTCGGAGCTTCCCCGCTCGTCGTGCTCGTCAACAAGTACACCGCCAGCGCCTCGGAGATCACCGCCGGCGCGATTCAGGATTACCACGTCGGGCTGCTGCTTGGCACCAAGACCTTCGGAAAAGGCGTCGTCCAGAGCATTTACAAGATGAGCGACGGCGGCGCGCTCAAGATCACGACGGCGCGTTACGTGACGCCGCTCGGCCGCGACATCCACCACAAAGGCATCGCGCCCGACGTCGTTGTCGCCCAACCCGTCGAAGCCCCGATCATCGACACTCCCAAAGACCTTCAACTTGCGGCCGCCAAGACGTATTTGCGCCGCATCGCCCGCAGGTAACCATCGTGAAAACGCGACTCTCGGCAATCTTCGTCACCCTCGTCTTCCTCTTCGCCGCCACGCTGCCGTCGGGCGCCTCGGCCGGTCTTTCGAACATCGAGAGCGACGAATTGCAGATGAGCTACGCGCTCGTCACGCAAGAGTTCTACAAGAAAGTCGATCCGCAAGCGCTGCTCGACGGCGCCCGCAAACAGATGATCGCGTTTCTGGTGAAGAACGGCGTGAAGGCCCCCGCCATACCCGCCGTGCGCGCGAACGAAGATCAGCGCGTCAACGCGCGCGCGCTCGAACGCGAAGTCGCGGGCGTCGTGAGCGCCTACGGCGCCAAACTCGGTGCGCGGCAGCTGACGTACGAAGCGATCGGCGGCATGCTGGCTTCGGTCAACGATAAATATACGACGTTCCTGACGCCCAAGCAGTACGCCGATCTCAACGAAGGGCTCGACGGCGGCTGCTTCAGCGGCGTCGGCATCGCGATCCGCGTCGACGAGAAGACCAAGCAGCTGCGCGGCAACGACGTCATCGAAGGCGGGCCCGCCGAAAAAGGCGGCATCAAGTCCGGCGACATCTTCACCGCGATCGACGGCAAGCCGACCAAAGGGCTGACGGTGGAGGACGACTCGAAGCTGCTGCGCGGCAAAGAAGGCACGGTCGTGCGCATTTCGATCGAGCGCGACGGCGCGGACATCGCGCCCATCTCACTGACGCGCGCCGTGATCCATCAGCCGAGCGTCTACGCAAAGATGCTCGACGGAAATATCGGCTACGCGCGCTTGACCGTCTTCGGGTCCACGACCGCGAGCGAACTGACGAAGGCCCTCGACAAACTCGAAGCGCAGCACGCGCGCGCCTACGTCCTCGATCTGCGCGACAACGGCGGCGGTTACCTGAACGCGGCGATCGAAGTCAGTTCCAAGTTCATCGCGTCGGGTCCCATCGTCTCGGTCGAATCGCGCGGCGGCAGCAATACGGAATACGACGCCGAGGCGACCGCGATTCCGCCGCGCCCGCTCGCGGTGCTCGTGAACAAATTCACCGCCTCGGCGTCGGAAATCACCTCGGGTGCGATTCAGGACAACGGCGTCGGCGAGCTTATCGGCGAACGCACCTACGGCAAGGGCGTGGTGCAATCCATTCACCCGTTGCCCGACGGCTCCGCGGTGAAAATCACGAGCGCGCGTTACCTGACCCCGCACGGCCGCGACATCAACTTGGTCGGAATAAACCCGGACATCGTCAGCGTGCAGCCCAAGGATGCGAAGTACGGCGACCCCACGAGCGACGTCCAGCTGCGTTCGGCGATCACGTACCTGCAAGGCCGGATCGCGCGCCTGCAGATTTAAGCGTTACGCGGCCGCGTCGAGCGCGGCGATGACCTCCGCGAAATTCGAAAACGCCTGAAACGTCACGGAGCGTTCGCGCAGAAAGCGCTCGAGCATCCGCCCGCGCTTGGCGAAGCGCCGGTCTGCCGTAAGCGCCGCGTCGAAGTCCGAGTACCCGTCGCCGATATAGATCGTGCTCGCGCCGCTCGACCGCGCGGCACGCACGAGCGCCGCCTTGTCGTTCCCGTTGTCGGAAGCGTCGCGAAAGTCCATGCGCCACCCGTCCGCGCTGACCGTCACCGGGTTCGCCAGCAGCGGAACACGCGAGAGGCCCTCGCGTTCAAGCGCGCGTCGAATCAATGGTTCGATCCCCGAACTGACGATCGTCAGCCTCATGCCGCGCGCCTCGCAGCGTTCGACGAAACGCGCGAAGGTCGGATCGAAGCGTACGGTGCGCTGCAGCACGTCGTCCGCTTCGTCGAGCGACGCTGCCGTGACGAGCGAAGCTTCGAGAGCGAGCGCCTCACGGAGGGTGATGTCCCCCGCCGCGAGGCGCCGTTCGATCTCGTTCCAGCCGTCGTCGCCCGCGAAGTGCCGGACGAAGACATCGAAGGTGTCGGCGTCCGTGATCGTTCCGTCGTAATCGACGAAAACCACGGCTGGCGTCACGCCGATTTCTTGCGCGAACCCGTCGCCTTTCGGCGCGCTGCGCCGGTC
>JACRTZ010000211.1 GCA_014304965.1 Vulcanimicrobiota bacterium
TAAGGACTGCACGCGCGTGCCGATGTTCCTCTCGTACAAGAAGGGCCTCGTGAAGAACGGCTCCAACCCGACGATCCTTTACGGCTACGGCGGTTTCCGCATTTCCGAAACGCCGCGGTTTTCTTCGTCGTATATCGGCTGGATGGAGATGGGCGGCATCTTCGCCGACGTCGTCCTCCGCGGCGGAACCGAGTACGGCGAGGCCTGGCACAAGGCCGGCATGCTCGCGAACAAGCAGAACGTCTTCGACGACTTCATCGGCGCCGCGCAGAAACTGATCGCCGACAAGTATACCTCGACGCCGCGCCTCGCGGTCAAAGGCGGCTCGAACGGCGGCTTGCTCGTCGCCGCCACCGAACTCGAGCGTCCCGAACTCTTCGGCGCCGTGATCGCGAACGTCGGGGTGATGGACATGTTGCGGTACCAGAAGTTCACCGTCGGCAACGCCTGGATTCCCGAGTACGGCTCCGCCGAGGCGAATGCCGAGCAGTTCAAGACGCTGTACGCATATTCGCCCGTGCATAACGTCAAGCCGGGAACGAAGTATCCGCCCACGCTTATCTCGACAGGCGATCACGACGATCGCGTGTTTCCCGCGCACTCGTTCAAGCTCGCGGCCGAAATGCAGCGCGATCAGGCGGGGTCTGCACCCGTGCTGCTGTTCGTCGAACTCAATGCCGGGCACGGCGGCGGGAAGCCGCTTGCGAAAGCCCTCAACGAAATCGCCGACGAGTTCTCCTTCTTGACCAAGGCGCTGGCATTTACGCCGCCGGCCTTGTAGCGAGACCGCCTATTCCTTGGTAAAGACCGCGTCGTCCACGGCCGCGTTCAGCCGGTAATTGCTGAACGTGGTCGTGACGTCGGCCTTGTAGCCTTTGCCGGCGGCGCTTCCGCTTTGCGTTGCGACCACCATGTGTTTGCCGAGCGGCATGTAGGTGAGATCGTTCGACACCGTCGAGCCGTTTCGACCGACGAACGAGACGCGGCTCATCAAACCGCTTTTCGCGTCGGCGGTGACGTTGGGGGCCGAGATCGGATCGGCGGGCGACTGCGCGGTGAGGTGGAACGTGCGTAAGCCGCCGCCGAGCTTTTCGACCGTGACGTGGTAGTGCTGCGGCCAGAGCGCGGCCGGCGCGATCGAGGGGCTGTCTTTCACCATGCCTTCGATCATGCCGGGAACGTTGTCGAATACGACCCGCTGCCGGTCGGGCGCTTTGAAGTACGAGTGCCCGCGAAACGTCAGGGACATCGGCGGAAACGATTTGACTTTCGTATGCACCTCGATGTCGGCGATCGACGAACGGACGTCGCGGTTCATCGCGACCATCTTCTTATAGGCGGGATCGCGCGTGAACGCGTCATCGGTCGGCGCCGCTTGCGCAAGGAGAAACACGGAGCCGACGGCGACGAGCGCGGCCAGCGGACCGGCGCCGAAGGACGTGCGACTCAGTCGTGGTCGGCGGTACACGGGAGCGAGCGGCGTCATGCCCGCCGGTTTACCCAGGGCAGGCACCCAAAAAACCTCGCCGCCTAGACAGCTCGCCGAACGACCACGGTACCTGCGCCATTCCGTCTGCGCCGCGCCGTGATCTCGACTTCCATTCCAAGCCGGCCCAGTACTGTTAGAAGTCTTTCCATCGAGTAGCTGATGCCGAGGCCGCGGGCGATATTGGAAATGTCCGGCTGTCTCAGGCCGACCATCGCGGCTGCTTCTGCTTGCCTCAAGCCACGTCGCTTGATTTCGGCATTGATGATGATCATCAAGTCCGCTTTTGCGAGCCGCTCTTCGGGATTCGGAAGCCCTAAATCCGCGAAGACGTTACCACTGCTCTCCCGGAATTCGAGCATGTTTTTCTCCTTAGCTCGTTTTGGCATAATGGACCCGGGCTTGGTGGAAACGATTTAGTAAACGGGCGAGATCGCGTTGCGAAGTAGAGATCCCGCTCCTGGATTTTTTTTGGAAGACGTCGAGAACGTATATGACGCCTCGCAAACTCGTCGTGTATATCATTCGGAACGTGCCCTCGCGAGAATTCGCGGAAACCTCCATAAGGTCGCGAAGATTAGCTTTCATCAGCTTCGCGTTCGAGGGAACGCTGCCGCACTGCACTGTTCTCAAAGCGGCAGCCATTTCGTCTTGGATCTCTTCCGGCATCGTGCCTAAACTTCGTAACGACGAAGCGATCCACACGACTTGCCTGAAGCGGCCCGACTCAGCCATAAAAGTATAGCAGTTCTGCTATAATTTCGCAAGTTTCCACGGCCGCTTTATCGCGACAACAGTGGCATATGACAAGACGCCGCCCGTTGCCGGGCGGCGTTTTCTGCTAGTGCGGGACGCACGCGCTAGAGGTCTTCGGGGTTGATGCCCTTCTTGACATACTGCGTGCGGCTCGGCGGCGCGACGACCGCGACGTCGGTTCCGTAATCTCCCTCGTAGTGCACGGTCTGCTCGAGCGGCGGACGGCGATCTTGGAAACCGCTGACCAATTTCGAGCCGCCGAACGGCACGGGTTCGGGTTCGGGATAGTCGCCGTCGAGGAACACGCCCTTCGGACGGCCTTCCTCATCGAGATCCTGACCCTCGGGCTGAATCGTCACGTTGCGATAACGCGACATGCCGGTGCCGGCCGGAATCAGTTTGCCGATGATGACGTTTTCCTTGAGACCGAGCAGCGGATCGTGCTTGCCTTTGATCGCGGCGTCGGTGAGGACGCGCGTCGTCTCTTGGAAACTCGCCGCAGACAAGAACGAATCCGTCGCGAGCGAGGCCTTCGTGACCCCGAGCAGCACGGGCTTGCCTTCCGCCGGCTTCTTGCCGTCGGCCACTTGGCGTTCGTTCTCTTCGGCGAAGGTCGCCGATTCGATCAGTTGGCCCGGAAGCAGACGCGTGTCGCCGCCGTCCACGATCTTGACCTTGCGCAGCATCGACCGAACGATCGTTTCGATGTGCTTGTCGTTGATGTCCACGCCTTGCGAGCGGTAGACGCGTTGCACTTCCTGCACCAGGTATTGCTGCAGCGCGTTCTCGCCCTTGTACTCGAGAATCTCGTGCGGGTCGAGCGAGCCTTCGTTGAGCCGATCGCCGATGCCGAGTTTCTGCCCTTCGGTGATGAGCAGATGGGTGCCGTGCGGCACGTCGTACTCATGCGCTTCACCGTGCGCGTCGGTTACGGTGACGATGCGCTTGGACTTTTCTTCGTTGATCGAGACGGTGCCGGCGACCGTCGTGATCGTAGCCTTACCCTTAGGCTTGCGCGCTTCGAAGATCTCCTCGACGCGGGGAAGACCCGTGATGATGTCTTCGGTCGCGACACCGCCCGTGTGGAAGGTTCGCAGCGTGAGCTGCGTACCCGGTTCGCCGATGGACTGCGCGGCGATGATGCCGACCGCTTCGCCGATGTCCACGGCGCGCCCAGTCGCGAGGTTGCGGCCGTAGCACATCGAGCAGACGCCGTACTTCGCTTGGCACGTGAGCACCGAACGGATTTTGACATCGGTAATGCCCGCAGCGACGAGCGCCGCGCCCTTGTCTTCGTCGATCTCGTCGTTGCGCACGACGATCTTTGTCTTGGGCTTCGCCGGATCTTTGACGTCTTCGGCGGCGCGCCGGCCGATGATGCGGTCGATGAGCGGCTCGATGATTTCCTTGCCGGAACTGATGTCTTTGACCGTGATACCTTGCGACGTGCCGCAATCTTCTTCGCGGACGATGACGTCTTGAGCGACGTCGACCAGGCGGCGCGTTAGGTAACCCGAGTCGGCCGTGCGCAGCGCGGTGTCGGCGAGACCCTTACGCGCGCCGTGCGTCGAGATGAAGTACTCGAGGACGGTGAGGCCTTCTTTGAGCGACGCCTTGACCGGGATTTCCAAGATCCGGCCCGAGGGGTCGGACATCAACCCGCGCATGCCGCCGAGCTGTTTGACCTGCGAGATCGAACCGCGCGCGCCCGAGGTCGCCATCATGAAGACCGGGTTGAGCGGGTTCTGTGCGGCTTGCATGGCCGAGGTGACTTCCTCGGAAGCCTTCGACCAAATTTCGATCGTCTTGTTGTACTGTTCGTCATGCGAAATGAAGCCTTGCTCGAAGAAGTCTTGGAGCTTGTCGATTTCATCTTGCGCGCGGTCGAGCAGCGCGTACTTCTCGTCGGGAACGACGATGTCGCTGATCGAGACGGTCGTGCCGGACTGCGTCGCGTAGCGGAAGCCCAGCCCTTTGATCGCGTCGAGGAACTCCGCGGTCTCGGCGTTGCCGTGACGGCGGTAGCAATCGGTGATCAAGCGCTTGAGCGCCGACTTGTCCACGATGAAGTTCGAGAACGGCTCGTTCCAGCGGGCCGGGAACGCTTCGTTGAAGATCACGCGGCCAATCGTGGTGCGCACGATCGCGCCCTTGATCCGGCAGCGAATCCAGTCGTGCAGCCCGATCGCCTTATGTTCGTAGGCGAAGATTGCCGAGGTCGGATCGCCGAACGCCGGCAGATGCTCGCCGTCGACTTCGGTCGAGGGCGGCGGCGAGGATTCGCTCTTCGTCTTCTTGGCGGAGCCGTTGGCGCCGGCTTTACCGTTCGCGCTCACGTGGAAATGCGTGGCAGAAGCGGCGTCGTCGGAAACCGCGCCCTTGGCCGGCCCCTTGTACTCGTCGCGTTGGAACGTGAGGTAATAGAGACCCAAGACCATGTCTTGCGTCGGGATCGAAACGGGCTGACCGAACGACGGCTGCAAGATGTTGTTCGACGACAGCATCAGGATGCGCGCTTCGGCTTGTGCGCCGGCGGATAACGGCAGATGGACGGCCATCTGGTCGCCGTCGAAGTCGGCGTTGTACGG
>JACRTZ010000053.1 GCA_014304965.1 Vulcanimicrobiota bacterium
CTTCGTTCGCCGAGACGCTTGAGATCGGTGACGGCGCGCAGCGCGCGGCCGATCAGGCGTTGAATTTCGTGGGTGCGGCCGCCGATGCGCCCGCGGGCGGACTCACGCTGGGTGCGCTCTTGGGTCGCGCGCGGCAGCATCGAGTACTCCGCCGTCACCCAGCCGCTCCCGCGGCCCCGCAACCACTGCGGCACGCGCTCTTCAAGCGTCGCGGCGCAGAGCACGCGCGTATTGCCGAGCGAGATCAATGCGCTGCCTTCTGCAAACGCGAGCGGGTTCGGTTCGATTGTAACGGCGCGAAGCGCGTCGTGCGCGCGCCCGTCGATCCGGCCGTTACTCAACGGTGACGGTTTTTGCGAGGTTGCGCGGCTGATCGACGTCCTTGCCTTCCAGGTCGGCAATGTGGTAGGCGAGCAATTGTAGCGGCACGACGTTGACGATCGGCGAGAGCAGCTCGTCAACGTGCGGCACCCAGAAGACGTAATCGGCAAGCGCGGCGATCTCTTTGTCGCCGTAGTTCGCAACCGCGACGATCTTTGCTTCGCGCGCCTTGGCTTCGGACATGTTGGAGATGATCTTCTCGCGGACGCGACCGTCGGTCGCGATCGCGACGACGGGAACCTTCGCGTCGAGCAGCGCGATCGGGCCGTGTTTCATTTCGCCCGCCGCGTAGCCCTCGGCGTGGATGTACGAGATTTCCTTGAGTTTGAGCGCGCCTTCGAGCGCCGTCGGCACGTTGATATACCGGCCGATGAACAGGACGCTGCGCGACCGGCGCAGGCGCTGCGCGGCCTTGCGAATTTCGTCCGATGCGTTCAGGCAGCGGTCGATCGCCGCCGGCAGCAATTTGGTCGCTTCGCCGATCGCACGCAACCGCTCGGGAGATTCGCTGTGCCGCACGCGGGCGAGATAGAGCGCGAACAGCACCATCGCTACCGCTTGCGACACGTAGGTCTTGGTTGCCGCGACGCCGATCTCGGGGCCGCCGCGCGTGTAGAGCACGCCGTCCGCGAGCCGGCTCAGGTGCGAGCCGAGCACGTTACAGATACCGAGCACCGGAGATCCGGCGGCCCGTGCGACCTTGACGGCCTCGATCGTGTCGGCGGTTTCGCCCGATTGCGACATGGCGATCGTTAGGGTCGCCGGATCGAGAACCCGATCGCCGTAGCGGAATTCGCTTGCGAGTTCCATCTCGACGGGCAACTTACAGAGCGCGCGCAGCAGGTACATGCCGACCATGCCGGCGTGGAACGCCGTGCCGCAGCCGGTGATCGAAATTTTGGTCACCGCGCGCAGCAAGCTCTCGTCGATCTGCAATTCGGCAGCCAACTGCGCGTCGTTGGATTCGTCTATGCGGCCGGCTAGCGTCTCCTTGACCACGCTCGGCTGAACGAACATCTCCTTCAGCATGAAATGCTTGAAGCCGTCCTTCTCAGCCGACCCGGCGTCCCACATCACTTGCGTGACGTCGCGCTCGATCGGGTTGCCCAAAAAATCGGTGAGCGAGTAACCGTCGGAATCGATGACGACCATCTCGTTTTCGCGCAAGATCACTTGCTTGCGCGTGTACTTCAAGATCGCGGGCGTGTCCGACGCGACGAACATCTCGTTTTCGCCGATGCCGACGACGAGCGGGCTTGCGCCGCTGCGCGCGAACACGAGGCGCCGCGGCGAGTCCGAGGAGATCACGCCGAGCGCGTACGCTCCGCGCACCTCCGTTAGCGTCTTGCGAACGGCCGCCACGAGGTCGCCCTTGTCGTTCTCTTCGATGAGATGCGCGATGACTTCGGTATCGGTCTCGCTCGCGAAGGTGTGGCCGTTCGCGATCAGGCGATCGCGCAGCGAGGCGTAGTTTTCGATGATCCCGTTGTGCACGACCGCAACCTTGCCGCTGCAGTCGGCGTGCGGGTGCGCGTTGAGGTCGGAGGGGCGGCCGTGGGTCGCCCAGCGCGTGTGGCCGAGGCCCGTGGTGCCGCGCAGCGGCTTGTCGTCCAGCCGCTCGGCAAGGCGGCTGAGCTTCCCTTCGGCTTTGGAGCCCGTCAGAGCGCCGTCAACGTCGATGACGGCTATACCCGCGCTGTCGTAGCCGCGGTATTCCAGCCGCCGTAAGGAGTCGAGGATGATGGGAACGCCGTCGCGATGGCCGACGTAACCTACGATGCCGCACATGCCGTTACTCTATAAGAAGACGCTTGGAGAAGGCTAGGACTTTGAACCCGGCCAGACCTATTTGATGCCTTCGCGAACTCGCTTGTACGGGATCTTTCCCAGAGCAACTTCGGCAAAAGCCGTCGAAACGGGCTTGTTGGGGTTGGCATTTTCCGACAGCGGCGGAGCGCCGTTGTTCAATTGCTTCGCGCGCTTGGTCACCACGTTGACCAGGGTGAATTTGGAGTCGACGTGCGAGAGCAGCCCGTCGAGGTCGCCGAATACCGGTTCGCTCATGATTCCCGTAACTTCCTAAAATCGTCGTTGCTGTAGTGATGAATGCGGAAACGTTCCGCGTGGAGGATGGCCTCGAGGTCGTCGACGGCCGGCAGCTGGCCGAGCTTTTCCGGCGGGGCTTGCTCGTTGATGAGCACGTAGTCGAAGGCTGGGATGGCGCTATATTCTTGGTGGGCGATCGCTAAGCGCGCGGCGATTTCTTCGGACGTTTCGGTGCGGCGCTCGTCGAGGCGTCGCTGGAGATACGAGAACCGGTCCGGAAGCAAGAAGATGAGAACGGCGGCCGGAAATGCGCTCTTGATGGCGAGTGCGCCGTTCACTTCCGGCTTCATGATGACATCGTAGCCCTCGAGCAGCCGCTGCTCGACGAACGAGCGAGGCGTGCCATATAGATTTGCGTTGTATTCTCTGGTCTCGAGGAATTCGCCACGCTTCATGCGTTCTTCGAACGCGGTCCGATCGGTGAAAAAATACGATTCGCCTTCCAGTTCGCCCGGACGCGGCGCTCGCGTGGTCGCCGACACGGAGTATCGCAGCCGCGGCATGCGCTCGCGCAATGCCTCGACGACGGTATCTTTTCCGGCTCCCGAAGGCCCCGACACGACGAATAGCAACCCCGGGCCCTTCAGCGCGACCTTCCTTTCTTGCCCCGCTCCCGGGGCGCGGCGCCGGCGAGCCGGCTGCGCCCATGCGCGGCCCACTCCAACGCGAACGCTCATCGTTCTCAGAAAAGGCCGAGCAAGCCTGCCGTGCTGACCGATTGGCTGATTGTGCGCCGCATGGCGGCGGAACTGGATCGCAGGGTGCGCGGCGCACGCATTCGCGGCGCCGGGGTGCTGGCGGACGGCCGCTTCGCCGTGCAAACGACCGCTGGGACGCTCGTACTCGACGCCTTCGGCGCGACGCCGGCGGTGCTGCTGCGCGACGATGGCGAGGTCACCGCGACCGCCGGTTGGCCTCGCGCGGCGGACGGGGCGCTCGCAACCTTGCGGATCGAGTCCATCCGCGCCCGCCGAGGCGACCGCTTGGTCGCCTTCGAGTGCGCTTCCCGGTCGCGTTTCGGCGTCTCGAGCGGCTATCGGCTGGTTGCGGAGCTGGTGCCGAAGTTCGGCAACGTGCTCGTGCTCAAAGGCGACGTCGTCGTAACGGCCGCGAAGTATTTTCCGGCGGCCGCCGGCGCTCGGCGGACGGTGGCGGCTGGGGAAACGTACGAGCCTCCGCCCGTGCCGTCGTCCGATCCCGGACGCGCCGAAGCGCTCTTCAACGCGCTTTCGGCCGCGCTCGGCGACCTCGCCGCCTCGGACGCGTCGTCGCCCGAGCAGCCGGCGCTGCGCAAGACGAGCACCGCGGCGCTTCGGCGATTGGATCCCCTCCTGCCGTTGGCGATCGCGGAGTCGCTCGTCTTCGCGTGTGCCGCGCGACTTGCGGAACGCGGCACCTTTCGCGATGCCGACGCGGCCGGGGCGTGCGCGCGCGACCTGCTCGGACGTGCCCGCGCGGCGGTCGAGGAGGCCGAGAGAGCGGCGGATGCGTTCGATCCGCTCTTCGTCTATCGTGACGGGGGCCAACTCGTGCAAGTGCACCTCGTCGCGCTGGCGCAATTCGATCGTCTTGCACACGAGGGCGCTGCGGACGTGCTTCCGCTCCTCGAAGAGGCTGCGGCGGGCGAAGATTCGCGCCGCGCCGGAACGGCCGTGCGAGGCCGCCGCGCCGCTCTGTCGGCTCGTTTGGAAAAGCGCCGGACGGCGCTCACGCGCGATCGCGACACGCTCAAAAAGGAGCTGGCGGGCACCGACGACCGCGACGAGCTCCGCCGCACGGGTGAAGCGCTGTACGCGCGAGCGTATGAAGAACCGGAGGGGAAAGCGGAGGCGGCTGCGCTGTTCAAACGCTATCGCAAAGCGGGAACGAAACGCGAGCACGTGGCGCGCCGCCTTGCGGAGCTCGCCGTTGCGGACGAGACATTGGCGCAGCTCGCGTGGGAGCTCGAGCGCAGCGACGACGCTTCGCTCGATGAAGTCGCGGAGGCCATCGATCGCATCGAGCGCCGGAAAAAGCCGGTCCGTGCCACGTCGCGCAAGAAAAAGATCGACGAGATCGTGTTGTCGGACGACGCGCGCATCTTCGTCGGCCGTTCGCCGCGCGGCAACGCCGAACTGACCTTTAAGACGTCGCGCCCCGACGATTGGTGGTTCCATGCCCGCGGCATTCCCGGCGCGCACGTCGTGTTGCGCCTCGATACCGCGCGCGAGGCGAGCG
>JACRTZ010000103.1 GCA_014304965.1 Vulcanimicrobiota bacterium
CCGTACATAGACATGCTCCTCGTGCGTTATGCGCTTCGGAGCATCCATCACGCCGGTTCTTGCCGTTGTCTAGGGTCGCCGACGCCGAAGGCGACGCCGGCGGCGATCAGGCACAGACCGCTCGACAAAATCATCACGGCCGAAAACGCGGTGTCGTAACTGTCGTGCATCCAATCCGTCACGACCGGATATTGCTTCAAACTCTCCGGCACGTCCCCGGCCATCAGTTTCGGTTCCTCGCGCAAAACGGCACCGCGCACCCACGGTCCGACGCCGGTCGTGCTTCCCATGTCGTGTTGCAGCGCGTAGTGAAAGACCCCGGCAAACGCGAGTCCGAGCAAGGCGATCGCAAGCAAGCCGGCAACGCGCGAGACCGCATTGTTGACCCCGGACGCAAGCCCGGTGTGCGCGCGTTCGACCGCGCCCATCACGGTGGTCGTGAGCGGCGCGACGAACAGCGCGCCGCCGAACCCGAGCAACACCGAACCCGGGAAGAATGAGACCCAATACGATTTTCCGATGCCCGCGAACGCAAACGTCAGGAAACCGGCGCCGGCGAGCAATGCTCCGCCGAGCAGTGGAATGCGCGGACCGATGCGCGCGACCAAACCGCCGGAAAAGCGCGAGAGCGCGAACATGATGACGACGAACGGGAGTTGCGCGGCGCCCGCGGCGGCCGGTGAGTACCCTTGCACGTCGATCAGATCGAACGGTAAGAAGTACAGGCTTCCCCCGAGCGCGGCATATAGGAAAAACGTGTAGACGTTTGCGAACGAAAACGTGCTCGAGCGAAAGACCTCGAACGGCAGCATCGGCGTCTTCGCGGAGCGCTCGTAGAACAGGAATGCGATCAGCGCGACCACGCCCGCGCCGATCGCGGCATAAGCGAGTGCGTCGCCGCGCACGTTCTGCGCCGCGATCAACCCGTACACGACCGCGCCGAGCCCGAAGGTCGCGAGGGCGGCGCCGACGACATCCACGCGTCCCTTGGCGCTCTCGTCGCGCGATTCGGGAACCTCTTTGAACAACACGAAAAGCACGAAGAGCGCGAACGGCAGATTGATCGCAAAGACGTAGCGCCACGAGGCCGTCTGGACGAGCCAGCCGCCCAGTACCGGGCCGATCGCGGCCGACATCGCGGAGAACCCCGACCAGACGCCGATCGCCTTGCCGCGTTCGGCGCCGTCGTAGGCGGACGTGACGAGCGCGAGGCTGCCGGGGACCGCCAGTGCGCCGCCGACGCCTTGGATGCAGCGCGCGGCGATCAGGAATTCGATCGTCGGCGAAAGCGCACACGCGATGGAGCCGAGCGCGAAGAGCGCGATGCCCGCGCCGAATACGCTGCGCTGGCCTAACCGGTCGCCGAGAGCGCCGCCGGCCAAAAGCAAGGCGGAAAGGAACAGCGCGTAGCCTTCGATGACCCACTGCGTGGCCGCCGCGCCCGCCCCGAAATCACGTTCGAGTACGGGCAGCGCGACGTTGACCGCCGAGCCGTCGATGAAGCTCATCGCCGAACCGACGATGGCCGCAATCAGCGCCCAGCGGGCACCGGACTTCACCGTCGGGGGAACGGCCTCGGCCTCAGATCTCCCACTCCCACGAATTCCAGAAGCTCGTCACCGCGTGCGCCGGCTTGAAGTTCTTGAAATCCGTATTGGCCACGGCAACGCGCCGGTTGTACCACACGATGATCGCCGGCACGTTCTCGGCCAGAATGTCTTGAATCTTGTCGTAGGCTTTCTTGCGCGCCGCCTGATCGTTGTTGGTGAGCGCGATTTTTTCGGCAGCGTCCAAGTCGTGGTTGCAGAAGCGGTACACGTTTTGCCCGTGCGGCGGAAATTGGTCGCACATCCAAAGCGTGGAGTCGTCGGGATCGGTGCCGTTGAGCCAGGAATAAAAGGCGAGGTCGAACTTACCGGTTTGGATGATGCCGCCCGCGCCGAACGATGCGAAAAACAGAGACGAGATATAGTTCTTGATCTCGAGATCCACGCCGACGTCGTGAAAATAGCGTTGCGCGAGCACGCTCACCTGACTGCCGGTCGCCGAGCCAGAGACGCCGGCCATCGTCAAGGCGAGCCGGGCGCCGTTCTTCGTGCGGATGCCGTCCTTACCCGGCACCCAGCCCGCCGCGTCGAGCAACTGTCGCGCTTTGGCCGGATCGAAGGAATACTGCGGCGTCTTTGGATTGTACGCCCAGAGAAATTCGGGCTGATCGGTGTGCCCGGGGACGTTGACGCCGTGGGTGACGCGCTGAATCATCTCACCGACGTTGAGCGCGTACCACAGCGCTTGGCGGACGCGCACGTCGCTGAGATTCGCCGAGCTGGTATTGATGCCGAGTTGGCCGTACTGCGTGAACGGCGTGAGCGTAGTGACCGTCCCCGGTATATCCTTGACCAACTCATAGTTGGCACTCGAGACGTTATATTCAAAATCGATGTCGTGCGACTTGAGCTGCGTGAGAATCGTGTTTTCGCTCGGCACGGGGTTGTATTGGATCTCATTCAGCTTCGGAGGCCCGCGCCAATACTTCGGGTTCGCCTTGAAGACGATCTGCGAGCCGCGCTGCCAATGGTCCATGATGAAGGGGCCGGTGCCGACCGGTCGCGAGTTGAAATCCGCGCGATTGATGTTCGGCAGCTTCGCCAGGATGTGCGCAGGAAGAACGGGATACGGAGTACCGGACTGATTGAAAAACGTCGCGACGAACGGGGCGTACGACTGCTTGAGGTGCACGCGGACCGTGTGGTCGTCGAGCTTGTCGATCGCGGCGATCAAATCGTAGCCGACGGTGCTCGGAACGTTGTTGGCCTTGCTCATGATTGCGTGATACGTAAAGATTACGTCGTCCGAGGTGAAGGGCTGACCGTCGTGCCACAAGACGCCTTGGCGGAGGTGATACGTGATCGTCTTGCCGTCCGCCGAGATGCCTTTGTTCGCAAGCGTCGGCAGCTCGGTCGCAAGCTCGGGAACGAATTTACTCTGGTCGCTCCAATTGAACAGAAAGCCGCCCCAGAACATCGCCAGGTCCGAGTCGATCTGCTGGTTGCCGACGACCGGATTGAGGCTGTCGGGTTCGGAGAGATTCGCCATGCGCAGCACCCCGTGATGGGTCCACGGGTTGCCGCCGCTTTGGGCGGTCGTGCCGTTTGTGGCCGTTGTTTCGGTGGTCGAAGACGTGCCGACTTTGGTGCAGCCGCCGAGCGTCAGCGACAGCGCGATCAGCGCGGCGGAGAAGCGAAGCAACGACGTCATGGTTTCACCATCACCTTTATGGCAGTGCGGTCGTCCATCGCGGCATAGCCGCCCGGAACGCCGTCGAGGTCAACGGTCATGTCGAAGACGGGCGACGGGTCGAGTTTGCCCGCAATCACGTCGTTCAGGAGTTCGGGAATATAGGCGCGAACGGGCGCGACCCCGCCGCGCAGCGCGATGTTTTCAGAAAACATGCGGCGCAGATTGAGGCCTTTCAGCGATCCCATGGGCACGCCGACGTACCCGACCGCGCCGCCGGGACGCGCTATCGAGGTTGCCATCTCCATGGACGATTCGCTGCCGACGCACTC
Organism: Vulcanimicrobiota bacterium; assembly: GCA_014304965.1. Taxonomy (GTDB): domain Bacteria; phylum Vulcanimicrobiota; class Vulcanimicrobiia; order Vulcanimicrobiales; family Vulcanimicrobiaceae; genus Cryoxeromicrobium; species Cryoxeromicrobium davisii. Next base: position 3,570 of record JACRTZ010000103.1, read on the forward strand.
CAGCACGCACTCGGGACCGCCGCCCGTCATTTCGAGCGCCTTTGCAATCGCTTCTTCGCCGCGTTCGCTCACCACGTCGGTCGCACCGAAGGTCTTGGCGATCGCGATCCGCGTCGCGTGGCGGCCGAACAAGATGATGCGTTCGGCTCCCAGGCGTTTTGCGGCGAGGACGCCGCAGAGGCCGACGGCGCCGTCGCCGACCACGGCCGCGGTTGCGCCCTTCTTCACCCCCGCCGCAAGCGCGGCGTGGTGACCCGTGCCCATCACGTCGGTCAGCGCCAACAAGCGCATTAGCATCGCTTCGTCGTCTTTGACCGCATCGGGAACTTTGACGAGCGAACCGTCTGCGAGCGGGGCGCGCACCGCTTCGCCTTGGCCGCCGTCGTCGTCGGCGCCGCCCCAGTAACCGCCCTCGACACACGACGTCTGCACGCTCTTCTTACAGAACTCGCACGTGCCGTCGGAATACGCGAACGGCGCGATTACGCGGTCGCCCTTTTTCAGCGTGCGGACTTCGGCGCCGACGTCTTCGACCGTGCCCATCCATTCGTGACCGGTCCGCCAGCCGGCCTCCCACTTGGAATCGCCGCGGTAGAACCACAGATCGCTGCCGCAAATGCAGGCGTGGGTGACGCGCACCACCGCATCGGTCGGCTTGAGGATTTTCGGGTCGGGCACGCGCTCGACGCGAACGTCGCCGGGCGCATGGAAAACGGTTGCACGCACCGGGCGATACTACGGGCTTCGGACGGAGAAGCCTCGTCCTTGCCGAAGTGAGGCGACCGCGTGATTTACCCTGCGATGGACGACGCCAACGGCTGGTACGGCGTGATCGTTTCCTTAAAGGAAGCGGTCGAGCTGGGCTTTCAGAATGTCAACCTGCGACTCGACCGACTCGAAGCGCGCATAGACGCCGTCGAGATGCGACTGGTTGTTGTGGAAAACCGGTTGGGACGACTCGAGACGAGGGTCGAGGATATCGAAAAGGACATGACGGTCCTCAAGAAAGACATGGCGGGCGTCAAGAAGGGCGTGACAGTTCTGCAGAAGGACATGACGGGCGTCAAGAAAGACGTTGCGGTCTTAAAGAGCGACATGGCGGGCGTCAAGAAAGACGTGGCGGTCCTAAAG
>JACRTZ010000148.1:0-4039 GCA_014304965.1 Vulcanimicrobiota bacterium
TACCTACGCTGTGCATAGTGTCTCCCCGTCGATTATACCGCAAGGTCCCAAAGACTTTCAGAAACGCACCACTAGCGCGGCGGTTTCAAGAGCTCGCGGACGTTCTTCGAGGTTGCGATCTGGCCGCGCGTGACGTAGGCTTCGTGGTTGGGATCGATCTCGTCGCTGCGATAGAGATAGTTCACCATCAAGCCGGCCGAATCGCGCAAACCCTTGGCAGAAAGATCGCCCTGCCAGTTGAGCCGTTCGAGCCGCGCGCCGTTGCTGAGATGAAAGCGCGCGACCGGATCGCGCGCGCCGCCGTCACCGCCCTTCGCTTCGAGCAAGTAGTGCGCGCACGCGCGTAGCAGCGGTCCACGCGTTTGCCCGACGAGCGCCGCGTCGCGCTGCCAGCCGCGCTTGGCCATGACAGCCCTTAAGTCGTCGGACAACGCTAGGCTGCCGGAGTCGGGAGAGTCGAGCCAGCGCCGAAAGCCCGGAATCGGCGAGAGCGTCGAAAACGTTCGCACGTTGCGAAACTCCGACGATAGCGCTTCGACCACGCGCTTGATCAGCGCGTTGCCGAAACTGATGCCGGCGAGGCCCTTCTGACAGTTCGAAATCGAATAGAAGATTGCAACCGACGCTTGTCCGGGATCGCCTTGCGGCGCCTTCGGGTCGAGCAGCGGCGCAATCTTGTCGCTGATCTCACCGACCAGCGCGACCTCGACGAAAATCAGCGGCTCATTCGGCATCGCCGGATGCAGGTAGGCAAAACACCGCCGATCCGAATCGAGCCGGTCTTTGAGATCGAGCCAGCTGCGCACTTCGTGCACGGCTTCGTAGCGGGCGAGTTTTTCGAGCAGCGTCGCCGAGGCGTCCCACGTGATGCGGCGCAATTCGAGAAAGCCGATGTCGAACCACGATGCGAGCAGATGTTTGAGATCGCGCTCCAGCCGGCGCAACGTCGGCGAGAGTCCTTCGACTTCGAGCAAATCGGCGCGCAAGTCCACGAGAAACTTCGTGCCGTTCGGCAACTCGTTGAACTGGCGCAGAAGCGCGAGCCACGGCGGCACGAGCGCGTCGCGCAGATCGTGCGCGGCGGTTTCGAAGTCGTCGCCGTCGCGCGCGTCGTGCGTCCGCTCGAGCGCGTCGCGCACGAAGTCGCGCTCGAGATCGAATTCCGCGAGCAATTCGAAAAAGCGGCGCTTGCCGGTCGCGTCGAGCGTCAAGTACGCGCGGCCGAGTCCCGCCGCCCGCGCGCGCCGGGTAACGTCGCCGCCGCCGTCGCGCACGCACGCCAGCATCGCGTCGCGCACGCGCGCGAGGTCGCGCGGCGGCAGGTCGGGCTGGGGCGCGATCGCGAGCGGATCGCCGCGATGGACGAACTCATTCCACGAGGTCGCCAATCCGCCGACCGCTCGGCGAAAAATATTCGTCTCGGCGCTCATGCGCTTACCATTCGTCGAGTTTATCTTGCCCGGTTGGACCTCGCTGCGACCATCATCGCTGCGATCGCGAAAACAATTGCCGCCCAGACGAGCGGCGACCACAACCACGTGTCCGCCCGTAGGATAGTACCGTAAAACAAACGCCAAAATTCCGCCGTCCGGCCGGCCGGAGCCATGTGCGCGGACACCTGCTGGGCGGCATAGACACTCGCCCAGATATTCTGGGCGAGAAAGGCGACCACCAGCGCCGCAAAGGCGAAAGGCGCAAACCGTTCGAGCGCCGCTTCCCGGGATGAACTCCCTCCCATGCTCGCCTCTCTTTCCGCTAAGACCTACCGCTTGGGTTGCCTCAAAGTTCCGCTCATTGACATCGAACATATGTTCGATTAGCATGACTCTCCCATGTCGCTCAGCGAGCCGCTCGACCCTCGGCGCCAGACCTTCTCGGAACTCCGGGGCGCCCTCGACCGGCGCTGGGCCGATGCATCGCTCGAGCGTTTTACGCTCGCCGCCGAGGCCGTGGTTCCGACCGGGCTCGAAGCGGTGGATGCCGCTTTGAGCGGCGGCTTCCCGCGCGGGACGATCGCGACGCTCGAAGGTCCGGCGGGCTCCGGCCGTTCGGCGCTCTTGGCGCGCCTCTTGGCGGGGGCGACGGCCGGCGGCGGCCTCGGCGCGTTGGTCGAATCGCCCGCCGGCCCCGAGGGCGCACTCTATCCGCCGGCCTTAGCCGCAGCGGGCGTGGATCTTGCGCGCCTCTTGATCGTCCCGGCGGCCGATCCGGCGGGGGTCGCGCGCTCGGCCGACATCCTCTTGCGGTCGGCCGCCTTCCGCGTCGTTGCGATCCCGTCGGTTCGCGTGACGGCGGCGGTCTGGACGCGGCTTGCGAGTTTGACCCATCGCGCCGGCAGCGTTCTCGTTGCGCTCGGCGACGCGTCGGACGAGTTGCGCTACTTCGCATCGCTCCGCGTGCGTTTGCGCGCGACGGGAGTGCGCTGGGCCGGAAGCGGCGGCCTCTTCGGCACGTTTGCCGAAAGCGCGTTCGAAGCGACCGTCCTCAAGCACAAACGCGCCGCGTCCGGGAAACACGCCGCCTTCGCCTGCGGCACTTTCGACGATCACGGTCCGCCGCTCGCAAGCGTGCGCGAACCGACGACCTTCACCGAACCTTCCTTGCGCCGCACGTCTTCACCGAGGATACTCGCCGTATGACCCGCACGCTCGTTTCCCGCACGCTCGTTTGGCTCATCGCGCTCGCCTTGCTCGTGCTCGCCTTCCAAGTGATCGTGCCGATGCGCGTCTCGGCGCAAACGCACGCGGTCGCACGCGAAGGCCGGCTCGCGTTCGGCGGCATGGAGCGGACGTATCGTCTCTACCGGCCGGCAGCGCTCGCGCGCGATGCGATGGCGCCGGTCGTGCTCGTGCTGCACGGCGGCTACGGCAACGGCACGGGGGCGGAACGCGCCTATCATTGGGACGAGGCAGCCGATGCGCACGGTTTCGTCGTGCTCTATCCCGACGGGTTCTTGCGCGCGTGGAACGCCGGCGCGTGCTGCGGCCAGCCCGTCAAACGCAATATCGACGATGTCGCTTTTCTCACCGCACTCGTCGAGCAAACGATGCGTGACGAACGCATCGATCCCCACCGCGTGTACGTCACCGGCATCTCCAACGGCGCGATGATGGCGTACCGGCTCGCGTGCGAGTCGCCGTTCGCATTCGCGGCGATCGGCCCGGTGGCGGGAACGTTTTCGAAAACGTGCGAGCATCCCAAACCGATCTCGGTGCTCGCGATTCACGGCAGCGACGACAAGAACGTTCCGCTCGCCGGCGGTTCGGGAAGTGGCGTGGATCGTTCGCCCCGACCGTCGCTCGCCGACGTGCTCGCACAATGGCGCAACGTCGACCGTTGCAGCGCGCCGCGCGTGCGCGAGGCGCCGCCCGTCCGCTACGAGATCGCCGACTGTCCGAGCGGCCGCACCGTCGAGTCCATCGTGATTGCGGGCGCGGGGCATCAGTGGCCGGGGTCGGAAAAGCCGCCGCCCGCCGCGGTGCGCTTGCTCGGGCTCGAACAGCCTTCGCGCGCGCTCGATGCGACCGCGACGCTTTGGGAGTTTTTCGCCGCTCACCGCACGTAGGGAAGGCACGCGTTCGCGACGATGGTGCTGGCGGCGCTGGTTCCGAACTACCTCGTCGAGATCGCACGGTTGGACGAACCGGCGTTGCGCGAACGCGCGGCGATCGTGGTGGATCGCTTGGAACGCGGGCGCGCCCTCGACGTAGATGTGCGAGCGTTTGCGCTCGGCGCGCGCGCGGGGATGACCCTCGTCCAGGCGAGCGCGTGCGCGCGCGAGGCGGCGGTTGCGGTGGCCGACCCCGCCCGCGCGAACGCCGTCTGGGAAGCGGCACTCGAAGCGCTCGACGCCGCTTCGCCGCTCGTCGAAGACGCCGCACCGGGACTTGCATTTCTCGAGATGCGCGGCATCGAAGGCACCCGCGAGCATTTGCTCGCAAGCGTGCGCGCAGCGCTCGAAGCGTGCGAAGCTGCGCGCGCGCTGCCGTTCCGTCTGGGTTTCGCGGCCAATACGTTCGTCGCGCGGGCGGCGCCCTTT
>JACRTZ010000148.1:4049-4692 GCA_014304965.1 Vulcanimicrobiota bacterium
ATACCAGGCAATGGCGACCGTAGCCACCAGCGCGGTTCCGGGTGGGTTGGGCGGCCAATACTTTCGTCGCGCGGGCGGCCGCTTGCGGGGCCGACGGAACGATCGTCGCGCCCGGCGACGAGCGCGCGTTCGTGGCGCCGCTGCCGCTGCATGCGCTCGGGCTCGCGCGCGAGATCGTCGAACGCTTGCGATTGCTCGGCGTGCGCACGCTCGGCGAACTCGCGGCCTTGCCGCACGGCCCGTTCGTGCGCCGCTTCGGACCCCACGCCGCAAGATGGCACGCCCGCGCTTGCGGGCGCGACGAAACGCCGCTCGTGCCGCGCCCGCGCGCGCTGCGCATCGATCGCACGTTATACGGCGAGGGCACTGCCGAACGCGAAGATCAATTGCTGTTCGCATTGCGGACGCTCGTCGCGCGCGTCGCCGACGACGTCGCGTATGCCGGCAAGCGCTGCGGCGCGCTGCAGCTCGGGCTCGAATGCGAAGACGGCGAAACGCTCGAACTGACGGTACCGCTCGCACAACCGACCGCGCAAGCCGGCACGATGTTCGATCTCGTGCGCGCGCGACTCGAAGGCGTCACGCTGCGTTCCCCGGTGACGGGCTTACGGCTCGGCGCCGAACGTCTCGAAGAGGGCGGCAC
>JACRTZ010000282.1 GCA_014304965.1 Vulcanimicrobiota bacterium
GGAGTATCGTGGACATCCCCTCGGGCCCTGGTTTCGAGCGCCGACGGGAGGCGGCGGCGAGAACGATGGAAGCGATGAGGGCGGGCGCGGCGATCGTCCACGGCGCGACCTTCGTCAGCGACGGCGACGTCGACGGCACCTGGATCGGCATCACGGATTTTCTCATGCGCGTACCGGGACGTTCGGCTTTCGGCGATTGGCACTACGAGGTTGCCGACACGAAGTTGGCGCGGCATGCGAAAGCCTCCACGCTCATCCAACTTTGCGTGTACGACGACTTGTTGGCGAATGCGCAAGGTGCGTTGCCAGAACACATGCACGCCGTGCTCGGGGACGCCTCGGTCGTGTCGTACGCGTGCGAAGATTTTCGGTCGTACTATCGCCGGCTGAAGCGGCACTTTCTTGAGCGCGACGTTCAGGTAACGCCGTATCCCGAACCCGTGGCGCAGTGCGCGCGCTGTCGTTGGAGCGAACGCTGCGAAGAACGCCGCCGCGCCGACGATTACTTAAGTCTCGTCGCGGGCATGCGTCGCAGCCAGATCGTTCGCCTAGCAACGAGCGGCATCGAAACGCTGGCGCAACTCGCGGCGGCCGGCGACGAGCGGCGTCCGCGACGCATGGAAACAGCTACCTTCCAGAAACTGCGCGCGCAGGCGCGTCTTCAAGCTCGTTTTCGCAGCGCTCCCACCGACATGACGTGGGAACTCGTTGCCCCTGCGCTCGCAAACGAAACGGAAGACGGTGAGCCGGCTAAGGCGCGGGGCTTTGCGTTGCTGCCGCCCCCCGATGACGGCGATTTGTATTTCGACATGGAAGGCGATCCGTTCGGCGGCCCGCACGGACTCGAATACCTCTTTGGCGTCTCATTTCTCGACGACTTCGACTTGTCGTTTCAAGGCTTTTGGGGCCATGACGCCGCGCACGAACGCGCCGCTTTCGAAGCGTTCGTGGATTTCGTCGTCGAGCGCCGCGCCCGTTTTCCGAATATGCACGTATACCACTACGCGGCATACGAACCAAGCGCTCTCAAGCGACTGGCCGCGCAACACGGAACGCGCGAAGACGAGGTCGACATCTTCCTGCGCGAGCGCGTGCTCGTCGATCTTTTGAATGTCGTTCGGCAAAGCATTCGCGCGCCGTTCGAAAGTTATTCGCTCAAATCGATCGAACGTTTTTATTCGCCGCCGCGCGCAGAGGACGTCAAAGACGCCATGGGTTCGGTCGTCGAGTACAATCGCTACCGCGAAACGGGCGACCCCGCGATTCTCGAGCGCATTGAGGCCTACAACCGCCGGGATTGTGATTCGACGCGCGAGCTGCACGAATGGTTGCTCGCTCGCCGGCTCGATGCTATCGAGGTGTTCGGCGACATTCCGTGGCGTGAGATCGGCATCGAAGATGAAAAGAAGAAGCCGCCCGCGCCCGACCCCGAACGCGACCGCGTCGTCGCCGCGTTGCTGGCGCCGTTTACCGGGCGCGATCCGGCGAACGACGAGGAACGCGTGCGCGCGCTCGTCGTCGATCTGATCGGTTATCACCGGCGTGAAGCGAAGCCCGACTGGTGGGAGTATTTCGCGCGCATCGAGCGTTCGGTGGAAGAACTCGTGGACGACACAAATGCGATCGGAGGTCTCGAACGCACCGACGATCCGGCCGTCGCGGAGGCGAAGTCGCTCGTCATGCGCTTTCGCTATCCCCACCAGGACCACAAATTGCATGCCGGGGTGAAGGTGCTCGATCCCGACGGACGCAGCATCACCATCGTAGCGCTCGACGACGATCTGCGTACGGTCGACCTTAAACGGTCGAAAACCGTTTGGGATAGCGGGTCCTATCCGCGCGCAATTTTTACCGGCAAGCCGATTGGCGACGATCTCTTGCGCGGCGCCCTCGTTCGCTTCGGCGCGACCTACGCTGCTGACGCCGCGCGAACGTCGTTCCGCGCGCTTGGAGACATCGTGCGCCGCGAGGTACCGCGACTAAAAGATCGCGTGCCCGGCACGCCGCTTGACGATGGGCGCGGCGATGCGGACGCGCTGACCGCGCTTGCACTTGCACTTGACGAGAGCTATCTCTTCGTTCAGGGACCGCCTGGGTCGGGCAAAACGCGGACCGGCGCGCAGACGATCGTGAACCTGATGAAGAGCGGCTTACGCGTGGGCGTGATGGCGAAAAGCCACAAGGCGATTCACAACCTGCTCGAGTGCGTCGAGGAAGCCGCGCACGCGCAAAGCTACACGTTCCGCGGTGTCAAGCGTCAATCCAGTGGCGATGAAAGCGCATATGCTTCGAAGCGAGGCTTTATCGAGTCAAGCACCGACTTAGCCGACGCCTGCGACCCCGGCATGCGCCTCGTTGCGGGGACCGCGTGGTTGTTCGCGCGCGCGGAGTTGGCGGGTTGCATGGACGTTCTCGTGATCGACGAGGCCGGTCAGGTTTCGCTTGCGGATGCAATCGCCGGCGGAACTGCCGCTCGTAATATCGTCCTGCTTGGCGACCCGATGCAGCTGCCGCACGTTTCGCGCGGGACGCATTCCGCCGCTGCCGATCGCTCCGTGCTGGAACACCTGCTCGGCGATAGCGCAACGGTCGAGCCGTCGCGCGGCGTGTTCCTGAGGTTCTCGCATCGCATGCACCCCGCCATTTGCCGCTTCGTGTCGACACTCGCGTACGACGGCCGCTTGGAAAGTGCGTCCGCGTGCGCGGCGCAGGAGATCGACATTTCCGACGGCGCGGCAGCGTCGCCGCTAGCCGGTGCGGGGCTGCGCTACATCCCCGTCGTCCATGCTGGCAACGTGCAGCAATCAATTGAAGAAGCTGAAGCGGTGGTTGACGCCGTGCGCGCGCTGCTATGCGGGAGGGTGACGCGGGACGGTGTGGGGCGGCGGATGGAAGCCTCAGACATCCTCGTTGTCACGCCGTACAACATGCAGGTCCGCCGTCTGACCCAAACACTTAAAGTGCACGGCTTGACCGGAGTTCGCGCCGGTACGGTCGATAAATTCCAAGGCCAAGAAGCGGCTGCGGTCATCTTTTCAATGGCTTCGTCGAGCGGCGCCGAGGTGCCGCGCGGCATCGAGTTCCTGTTCGACCGCAATCGTCTCAACGTCGCAATTTCGCGCGCCCGCGCGTTGGCGGTGCTGGTCTGCTCGCCGGCACTCCTCGATACCGCTTGCACGAAACCCGAACAACTCCGCGACGTGAATATGCTGTGCCGTTTCGTCGAGGAAGCGGTTCGCGTCGAACTGCACTCAGAAGCGGGCGGCGGCGCGGACCTGCTCGACGGGCTTGGTGAGGTCGGCTAAGAGCTCGGGCGCGACGATCGCGAACGGAACCGTGCCGTACGACAGCAGCCGGTCGTGGAAATCGCGTAGTGAGCCTTTCGTTCCCGTGCGCCGGCGGTATTCGGTGAGCAAGTTTTGCAATTGCAGCCGGCCGACCGTGTAAGAGATCACGTAGCCGGGGCCGAGGGCGATGCCGGCCACCGCCGCGTCGGCCTGATCTTTCGGCGCGCCCGTTTCGGCGGCGAAAAAATCGGACGCGCGGCGATAGCTCCATTCGCCGGTAGCGAGTTTGATGTCGACGATCGCGCGTACCCCGCGGACGCGTTCCCACTGGGCGACCTCGACGCGCGCATCCAAGTCGCTGCCGTAGAGCCCGAGCCGTACGAACATCTCCTCGCCGTAGTACGCCCAGCCTTCGGCGAACACGCCCGAGCCCGCAATCTTGCGCACGAAGTCGGGGTGGCGCCGCGCGATCGAGAGCTGCAAGTAATGCCCTGGAAACGTTTCGTGCGCGGCGGTGGACCAGATGCGGTCGCGATCGAAGTCCTGGTTGAGGTCGAGGCGCTTCGCGGCGGCGGCGAGTGATTTCGGCGGCGTGATGAAGTAGATGCCCGTCGTTTCTTTTGAGAACGTGCGGGGAGCGTCCATCGAAGCGCCGGGCTGAACGGGCTGCAAGAATTTCGGCGTTTCGACGACCTTCACGTCGCCGATCCAGGCCGGGATCGTTACCACGTCGTGCGTCTTGAGGAAGTCGGTCAATTGCGCGAGCAAGTCGCTGTAGTACGCGACGATCGCTTCGCCGCTCGGCGCCATGCCGCCGCCGGTCTCGGGCCCGACCGGGGTCTTCGCGACGGCGGCGTCGTGTTCGGCCCAGATCTGCTCGGCCCAGCCGTGGCCCAATTCGTCGGCGCCCATTTGCGCGATTTGTACCGTGTCGTACGGGATCAGCTGTTCGTCGCGCAGCATCGCGTCGTAGGCCGTGCGGCCGATCGCGTAATTCTCGGGCCACCGTGCGACGTGTGCGGCAATATACTTCTTCGTGGCGGAGATCGTCGCCAGCAGCGCGCCGCGGGCCGCGACGAACTCGTCGAAGCGCGCGTGCGCGAGTTGCACCTGGGCAGCGGCCGTCAGCGCGCCGCTGAAAAAATCGGGTGCACCCTCGAGCTGTTGCGCGCCGACGAGGCCTTGCAAGTGGCCGGGATGCGACACGAGCCCTTGACCCGTGCGGATGTACGCGGGCGCTTTTTGCATGCGCTCGACGATCTTGCGCCACGCGGTCGAGCGCTCGGCATTTTCGGCTTCAGTATCGCCC
>JACRTZ010000019.1 GCA_014304965.1 Vulcanimicrobiota bacterium
TCCAACTTTCGGCGAACGTCAAAGCGGCGCCCAACGGTCCGCTTAAGGACCTCTCCGTCCGCCTCGACATCACCGCGCTCGAACGGCGCGCGCCACCAACGGCGGATTTCGACGTTCCCCAAGGCTACGCGCGCACGACGAATGCCGGCGACGTGTTCGCGGGCACGAACTTGCCGTTTCCTATGCCCGGGAGCGGCGCCCCGCAGAGCGTCCCTTCGCCCCGCTAGCCGACCGGAAGCAGCCGGCGAGGTGGTCGTCCACCATGCCGACCGCCTGCATGAACGAATAGACGATTGTCGGGCCGACGAAACGGAAACCGTGTGCGCGCAAGTCCTTACTGATGCGCTCGGCAAGCGGTGTGGTTGCCGGCAGATCTTCGCGTTTGCGCCGGCGAGTAACGACCGGCTTGCCGTCCACAAGCGCCCACAAGTACGCATCGAGCGAACCGAACGCTTTGCGGATGTCGAGCACGGCGCGCGCGTTCGAGATGGCCGCCCGAATCTTCAATTGGTTGCGCACGATGCCGGCATCGGCCATCAGGCGCCGCACGTCACGTTCTCCAAAACGTGCGACCCTTTCTACCTCGAAGTCCGCAAAGGCCGCGCGATAGGCGTCGCGCTTGCGCAGAATCGTCTCCCAACTCAAACCCGCTTGCGCGCCTTCGAGCGCGAGAAATTCGAAGAGCGTCCGCTCGTCATGGACGGGAACGCCCCATTCCGCGTCGTGATACGCGATCGACAGTGCGGTCGTCGCCCACCCGCAGCGCCCGACCGCCCGCGGCGTTACCGGCAGAGATCGTGCTTTCCGGTCGCGACCGCGATGCGCGTCCCGAGCGCCGGCGCCATGTAGAAGTACACGACGACCCAGCGCGGCGCGCAGACTTCGACGAACCGCCGGTCCGCCAAACGAACGAACGTGCGTACGGCCGACGCGGGATCGTCAGTCAGCGCGAGCGCATACTCGTCGGCGCGCCGTTCGATGTGGCGAGAATAGCCGTTATATAAGGGATACATCACCAAGCCGACTGCGCCGGCGAGCGCCGCGATCAGCGCTAGCCGCGAGAGCGGGTCGTCGTCGCGGCGAAAGCGGACGTGCTCGGCGATAACGACGGCCGCCGCGACCGCGACCGCAAAGAAGAACGTCCACATGAACGTCGTTCGCAACGTGTCGTTGCGCTTGAAGTGCGCGAAATCGCGCGCGACCGCAAACAGCACCTCGCCCGGCGTCCTGCGCGCCATCAAGGTATCGCCGATCACGATTCGGGCGGTCGCGCCGTAACCAGCGACGCGCGTGCTGGGCAATTCCGACTGACGCGACGAATCGGCCACCAGGATCGGAGCGGCGATGCCGGCCTTGCGCTCCAAGGCGCGGATGCTCGCCGTCAGCGCGTGTTGCGGGCCAAGCGGCCGGTAGCGGTTGAACAGCGGTGCCACGACGACGGGTTCCACAAATCCGACGAAGAGGCCGACGAGGAACACTCCGAGCAGCGAATACACCCACCATTGACGCGAGCGTTCGACGAGCCACAAGATGACCGCGACCGCCCCGCCGACCAGGAGCGCGTCCAGCGCGACCCGCATCACCCCGTCGCGAAACCATCCGCCGAACGGCTGGATCGTCTGATTGTAGACCACGCCGAGGCGATACTGCGCGAGCGCGACCGGCAGCGCGGCAAGCCCCGCCGCGCACGCCAGCGCGAACCCGTATGCAAAGCGCAACGCCGCGGCACCGGGAAGGCGCCGCCTGAGCAGGTCGCGCAGCCGCGCCGCGGCACCCGAGCGCCAAAGCCAGAAAAGCGCGACGATTTGCGAGAGCGCCCAAGCGAAGAACAGCGCGCGGCGGTAGTTGCCGAGCTTGACGGCGATCTCTTGACGCCGCGGATCGATGAGGGTGCTCGCGTCGCCCGAAAGAAGCGTGCGCGCCGGCAGCGAGCTGACCCGGCGATCGGCATAATCGGAAGAGGCGCCCGCTGCGGCCGCCGGATGCGGAACGAGGGCCGCGCCGAACAGCGCGACCCCCGCAACGAACGCGACGAGCCGAAGCTTATGCCAGCTTCGCGAGTTCTTCGAAGATCTGTTCTTCGTCAGGCTGTTCCCCGATGTCGTGCACGTCGACGTAGCGCACGGTGCCGTTCTTATCGATGAGAAAGACCGCGCGTTCGCTCATGCCGTCTTTCTCGCGAAAAACGCCGTAGGCTTGCGCGACCGCACCGTGCGGCCAGAAGTCGGAAAGGAGCGGGTACTCGATGCCGCCGAGGGATTGTGCCCATGCGGCATTCGCGAACCGCTGATCGATCGAGATGCCCACAACTTGGGCACCGTATCCCTCGTATCGCGAAAGGTTACGCTGATACGACGGGATCTGACTCGTTCAAGTCGGTGTAAACGCGAATGGATAGAACGCGAGGAGCACGTTCTTGCCCCTCAGGTCGGAAAGTTTGAAGTCGTCGCCCGTATGGGTTTTGAGCGCGATCTCGGGAGCGCTTGCCCCGGCCGAGAGCGTCGAGGTCTTGCTCGCGGTCGAAGTGCGGCCGATTTTGACTGCCATGATGGTTTGCTTGCCTCCTTGGGCTGGAACGTCTATCGTCTTGTTCCCGGAAGTTCTCCTCGCCCTCTAACCTGCTACTAACTCGGTCGCGGAAACCGGCGGCGCCGAGCCGGGCACCGTAGCCAGGACGGCGGCTTCACGCCGGCGCCCCGCGGGCTTTGCGACCGCGATATAACGAGGGCATTCGGGCCCGTTGGGCTCGTTGCAATACCCCCGAACGCAGGTCGCGCCCGCGCGCACGAACAGGTTGGGAGCGGTCTTTTTCGCCAGGCGCAACATCGCGAAGCCGAGCTCGCGGATTTCCCACTGTGCGTTGTTGCACGTACGCAGGGTGAAAAAGTCGAGTAACGCCCGTGCGTTCGCGGTAACGACGATCTGCGTCTCGGCGGCGTTGGGCAGCGCGAAACGCGCGTCTTCGGCAGGCGTCCCGGATTCGAGCGCGTCGCGGTAAAAATCCGAGATCTGCGCCATCAGCGCATCGTACTTCGCTTTGATTTCCGGACGCGCCGAAATCGAGGGCGGGGTGATATACGGGAACGCGCCTTTCATCTTGATATAGCGTTGACTCTTCTGCTCGAACGACATGTGGCGGTGCCGAACGAGCTGGTGCGTCAGCGCGCGCGAGACGCCGGAAACACCGAACGTGAACATCGTGTGTTCGAAGGTCGAAAGGTGCCCTGCGTCGCGCACCCGTGCGACCATCGAGCGAACGTCGTCCTGACTCCACTGCTCGTCGATCGTCTCGATGTCGCGCGGGCTGTAACAATTTCGCGCGGCGGTCGCGACGGCTCGTTCGGGATCCGGCGAATGGGACAGAAGCACCACTTTCAACGCCATCCGTGACGTTTCGCCGCAGCGCTCACCGGGCCCGCCGCCGACTGCGTCGAAACGGCGGCTTCATGGCCACCGAGTTGTGGAAATTGTCGGCGACCGAACTGGCCCGGCGGATCGCACGAGGGGAGTGCACTTCCGTCGATGCGGTCGAAGCGCACATCGCGCGCATCGGCGACGTTGACCGCAGTCTCAACGCGCTCGTCGTCAAGCGCTTCGACGCGGCGCTGGCCGAAGCGCGCGACGCCGACCGGGCGCGCGACGAAGGCCGCTCGCTTGGACGGCTTCACGGCGTGCCGATCACGGTCAAGGAGTCGCTCGACGTGGTCGGGCTGCCCAAGACCTGGGGACTGCGCTCGCGTTCGAAGTCGTCCTCGGCGGTCCAGGACGATCCCTACGTCGCGCGCCTGCGAGCGGCGGGTGCGATCGTGCTCGGGAAAACGAACGTCTCGCAACTCCTGATCTTTTACGAAGCCGACAACCCGGTGTACGGACGCACGAACAATCCTTGGAGCGTGAAGCGTACGCCGGGCGGCAGCAGCGGCGGCGAGGCCGCGCTGATTGCGGCGGGAGGCTCGCCGCTCGGGATCGGAACCGACATCGGCGGCAGCCTGCGCGTGCCTGCGACGTTCTGCGGACTGAGCGCGATGAAGCCGACCCAGGGCCGCTTGCCGGATACGGGCGGACCGCCGATCTTCGCGGGGCAGACGGCGATCGAAAGTGCGACGGGGGCGATCGCGCGCGAAGTCGCCGACGTCGTGCTCGCAATCGAATGCATGAACGGCGGCCGCAATCCCGCCGCCGAGCCGCCGCGACCGCTCGGCGATCCGCACGCACTGGACGTTTCGACGTTACGCATCGGCTATTATTCGCGCGCGGGTTCGTTCGCGGCGGCACCCGGCGTCGCGCGCGCGGTCGAAGAAGCCGCCGGAGCGCTCCATCAGTTAGGCGCTCGCGTCGTTCCCTTCGATCCGCCCTATCCCGACCATGCCGAAGAATTATTTTACGGGATTCTCAGCGCCGACGGCGTCGCCGGCGCCCGCGCGGTGCTTGGCAGAACGCGCCGCGACCGGCGGGTCGCCGATCTTATGAAATACGCGTCGAAAGACCGGGCCGGAATCGCGCGCACGATCGGATTCCTCAAACTCTTGGGCCAGCACCGGCTCGCGCGCGTCGCGAATACGTATGGCTTCCAAGACACCTCGCACTATTGGCAACTCGTCGCCGAGCAAGCCGAATACCGGCGGCGTTTCGCCGAAGCGCTCGACCGCGCAGCCTCGGGGCCGATCGACGTGCTGCTCGGACCCGCCTGCGCGCTGCCCGCGTTCGCGCACGGCGAGAGTCGAACGCTGGGAACGATCGGTGCCTACGCCACGATGTATAACGTGCTCGGCTATCCGGCCGGGGTCGTCCCCATCACGCGTATCGGGCGCGACGAAGAGGTCGGCCGCGTACGCTCGCGCGATTGGGTCGAGAAAGCCGCACTCAAAGCGGAGACGGGGAGTTTTGGGCTGCCGGTCGGCGTGCAGGTAATCGCGCGACCGTGGCGCGAGCACGTGGCGTTTGCGGTGATGCTCGCGCTCGAGGCGGCGCTGCGCAAGCGTCCGGATTACCCGCGCACGCCCATCGACATCGCATAACGTGAACGATGCGCCGCTGCGGCGGCTCGCACTCTTGGGCGCATGCGCCGTCGGCGTGCACTCCTTGTTGCTCCTCGCGGTCGTTCTGCCGCCGAATCCCGTGCGCACGTTTGTCGAGCCGCGCGCGAACTATCTCGCAGCCTTCTTCTATCAGGCCTGGGACCTGTTCGCACCCCCGGGCACCGTCAGCCCGCACGCGATCGCAACGGTGAACGGCCGCCGCGTAGATCTGATGAACGCCTTTGCCGCGCGCGAACGTGGACGCTTCGAACCCAGCCTCTCGCGCCAATTGCTCTGGCAAGCTTCCGACGCCGTCGGCAACGATGCCGGCTGGACATCGACACCGCAACGCAAGATCTCGGCCGACGTTCTAGCGACCTTCCAACGCGCCGCCATCGGCGTCGAGAGAGGCCTCTTTCCGGGCGCCCGCTTCGGCCGCGAAATCGTCCTCGAACTGCATCCGATCGGCTCCAACTCGGGCGTAGAACGCATCCGCATCACCGCCGTCCCGCGCGACGACATCCCGGCGTGCTGCTCGACAGCTTCGCGCTGAGCATGCTCGCCCGGCGATATCACCGCACGGGTTTGAGTCTCATGCGCATCGCGTATGGAACGATTGCGACCGGTGCGCTCTTGTTCGCGTGGCCCGAACGCCGCTTCTTGTGGGGCACGCATGCCGCGGTATCGTTCGACCAGCTGCGCGCAGACGGTGCGGCGACGCACTGGCCGTCGCTCTATGTGTACGTGCGCGGCGACGCCGCCTTCGACACCCTCTACGCGCTCACGATTCTCGCAGCGCTGTCGCTCGCGCTCGGCTTCTTTTCGCGCGCCAGCGCCGCCGTACTCTTCATCTTGGGGCTGTCGCTCGCCAACCGCAATCTGCTGCTCGGCGACGGCGGCACGCAGATGCTCGTCGTGATGCTTCCCTGGCTCGCGCTCGTGGATGCCAAGCGGTTCTCGCTTGACGAACGGCTGAGGCCCGCGCGTCCCGAACGTCCGCTGACGACGCTCGCGCACAACCTCGCACTCGGTGCGATCGTGGCGCAACTGTGCATCGCGTACGTCGCCGCGGGCGCGTGGAAGCTCTCGACGGCGGAATGGCGCGACGGGAGCGCGATTCATTACGCGCTCGTCGATCCCGAATTCAGCACGAACGGTCTGGGGCTCGGCATCGCAAACGTGCCGTGGCTCGATCGCCTGCTGGCGTACGGCACGACGGGGTTTCAACTGGTCTTTCCCCTCTTGCTCTGGACCCGCGCGACGCGGCTCTTGGCTGCCGCGACCGCGCTGTCGTTTCACATTCCGATCGGCATCCTGATGACGCTGATGGTGTTTTCGGCGATCATGATCGCTAGCGAGTTTGCGGTCCTCGCCGACGACGATTACGTCTGGCTCGCGGGGCGCTTGCGCGCGATGGTGCGTGCGGTGCCGATGATAAAGGGCAAGGCGCAGAGTTGCACGCCGAGCGCGAATGCGACGGTAGCCGGCAGCGACCGGTCGTAGAGCGCCCCGAGAACGGCGCTCCCGCCGAACCACGCGACGCCGTACACCGCGCCGTACGCACCGATCGCGGAGGCGCGCCGTTCCGCCGGCGTAATGCCCGAGACGATCGCGGGGAACACCGAGTCTTGCGCCGCCATCGCGACGCCCCACAGGAAGACGCCCGTCACGGCGGCAAGCGGCGAACCCAAGAACGCGAGCGCCGTCCCGGCCAGCGACAGCGCCAATGCAGCGAGCAAGACGTTCGGCCCGCTGCGATCGTACCAGCGTCCGAAGGCCGGCGCGGCCAGCGCGCCCGCAACCATCGCGAGCGCGTAGGTGATAGGAATGGCGGCCGACGCGAGCACGTGCGTCTTAACCAGGTGATACGCGATCAGCGCGAAGTCGGCAAAACCGGCCGCCCAGAACGCGCCGGCAAGCGCGGCAAACCAGAATGCGCGCGGTTGATGCCTCACGTCGGGCGGCGGCGGCACCGCGAGATCCTCGGGCGCGGGATACTGAACGCGGGCGGCGGCGAGTACCGCAATCGTGAGCACCGCGGGAATGACGAGGATGCCGAACGCGCCCGAAAATCCGCCGTGCAGATACAGCACCGTGGCGACGATCAGCGGGCCGATCGTCGCGCCGATCTGATCGAGCGCGTCGTTGAGACCGAATACCCAGCCCTGCCCTAGACGCGTTCCGGCATGCGCGAGCATCGCCGAGGTCGCGGGCTTGCGTACCGCGCGACCGAACCGCTCCCCGACGATCAGCGCCGCCGCCGCCGGCCACGCGTGCGCGAACGCGAGCAGTGGCACGCATGCGACGTTTACAATGTATCCGAAAAAGGCCACCGGCCAATAGCGGCGCGTGCGATCGGCGACGATGCCGCCGAGCCACCGCAACGAGTAGCCGATGAACTCGCCGAAGCCCGCGATTAATCCGACGACCGTCGCGCTCGCGCCGAGCGACGCGAGCAACGGCCCCGTCGCACTCCGCGCGCCTTCGTACGTCATGTCTGCGAATAAATTGACCAGCCCCATCACGAACACGAAACGGAACGCTCGCGATGCGAGCGAGGGGCTCATTGCGATTTCTTGACGATCGCCCGCGCGGGATTGCCGGCCACTCGTTCGCCCGGTGGCACGTCGCGGATGACGACGCTGCCGGCACCGGTCAGCGCACCGTCACCGACTTCGACCGGTGCGACGAGCAACGTGTTGGTCCCGATGAAAACGTCCTTCCCGATGATCGTGCGATTCTTCTTCTCGCCGTCGTAGTTGCAGGTGACCGTAGCGGCCCCGATATTCGTGCGCTCGCCGACGGTGGCGTCGCCGATGTAACTCAGATGCATCGCCTTGACGCCCGGACCGAGCGTTGAGTTCTTGACTTCTACGAAGTTCCCGAGCCGCGCGCCAGTTTCCAACTGCGCGCCGCCGCGCACGTGTGCCCAGGGACCGACGGCCACGAAATCACCCAGGCGGCTGTCGCGCACCAGGCTGTCGCTCACGATGACGTGTTCGCCGAGCACCGAGCCCACGATGCGCGAATTCGGTCCAATCTCGCTGTGCGCGCCGATCTTCGTACCCCGGCCGAGCGTCGTGTTCGGCAGAATCGTCACGTCGCTTGCGATCTCGAGATCGGGTTCGAGATAGGTCGTGGCGGGATCGACGATCGTCACGCCCGCACGCATGTGGTGTTCGCACAAGCGGCGATTGAGCAGTGCCGCGGCCGCCGCGAGCTCGACCCGGTCGTTGACCCCCAGCACCGACCGGTAATCCGGAGCCACGACCGGAGCGATCCGTTCGCCTGCAGCCACGAGCGACGCGATCGTATCGGTCAAGTAGTATTCGCGCTGCGCGTTGTCGTTCTTGAGCTCGGCAACGGCCGCGCGCAATTTCGCCTCTTCGTACGCATACAGGCCGGCGTTCATCTCGTCGAGCGCCAACTCGTCATCGCTCGCATCCCGCGCTTCGACGATTCGCCCGACCCGGTCGCCGTCGCGCACGATTCGTCCAAACGAT
This sequence comes from Vulcanimicrobiota bacterium, assembly GCA_014304965.1. GTDB lineage: Bacteria > Vulcanimicrobiota > Vulcanimicrobiia > Vulcanimicrobiales > Vulcanimicrobiaceae > Cryoxeromicrobium > Cryoxeromicrobium davisii. The sequence continues at coordinate 8,522 of JACRTZ010000019.1, forward strand.
GAGGGCAGCGGCATCCGCGCGGTCACGAGCGCGGCCGCCTTGCCGCAGGCATCGAACACGGCGCGCACGAGCACGGCTTCGACGAGCGGCATGTCGCCGTTGACGACGAGAACGGTGCCGTCCCGTGGCGGGAGTTGCGCGAGCGCGATTTGCACGGCGTGGCCCGTGCCGTGTTGCGGTTCTTGCACGACGGTGCGCACGGCGTCGTGTCCTGCGTCCGCCGCTATCGCCGGCACGTCGGCATCGATCTCGCCGCTGGTCACGACCAGCACGTCGCGAACGCCGGCGTCGCGCAGCGCGCGCAGCACGTGCCAGAGCATCGGCCGGCCGGCGAGCGCGTGGAGCACCTTCGGTCGCGCGCTCTTCATGCGCGTGCCCTTCCCGGCGGCCAAGACGACGGCGCGAATGTGTCCGGTCATTTCGCGCGTCCGAGAACTTCCAGCGCGTAGCGCAAACGCTCGCGCACGATATCGCGTCCGAGGATCACGATCGAGTCGTAGAGGGGCACCGACTGCGCGCGTCCGGTGATCGCCACGTAGAACGGCCGGACCAAGTCGCGAACTTTCTTGCCCATGACATCGGCGATCGCGCGGATCGTCCCGTCTATAGCGGCGACGTTCCACTCGGGCAGCGCTTCGAAACGTTCGAGCGCCTGCGTGAAGCCCGCTTTCAATTCTGCGTCATCGAGTTTTCCGGCGCGCAATTGCGCGACGTCCACGTCGACGCGACCCGCAAAAAAGAACGCGAGCAGCGGCCCCAGAGCGGAAAGCCGTTCGATGCGCGATTGCGCGAGCGGCGCAATTTTGCCGAGATACTCTTTGTTGAGTGCCCAGTCGCGCACGCGCTCGCCGAATTGTGCCGCGTCGAGTTTCTCGCGCAGATACCGTCCGTTGAGCCAATCGAGCTTGGGAACGTCGAACACCGGGCCGCCCACCGAGATGTGCTCGGGCACGAACCGCCCGACCATCGTCGGCAAATCCATGATCTCCTCCCCTTCGAGCGGCGGCACGGCCAGCAGCCCGAGAAAATTCAATAACGCTTCGGGAAGATAGCCCATGCGCTGGTAAAACAGGATGCCGGTCGGGTTCTTCCGTTTCGACAGCTTGCTCTTGTCGGGATTGCGCAGCAAGGGCAGGTGCGCGAGCGCGGGCATCTTCCAGCCGAAGTACTGGTACAGCAGTGCGTGTTTCGGCGCAGACGAAATCCATTCTTCGCCGCGCATGACGTGCGTGATGCCCATCAAGTGGTCGTCCACGACGTTCGCGAGATGATACGTCGGCCAGCCGTCCGACTTGACGAGCACCTGCATGTCGACCGTTCGCCATTCGAACACGATCTCGCCGCGCAGCAGATCTTGCACTGCGACCGAACCCTCGCGCGGTACTTTGAGGCGAACGACGTAGGGCGTGCCGGCCGCCTCGAGTTCGGCGGCTTCGGTTGACCGCAAGGTCAGGCAATGTCCATCGTAGCCAGGCGGCTGGCGGAGTTGGCGCTGTTCCATGCGCACCGCGTCGAGACGGTCGGCGGTGCAAAAACATTTGAAAGCGTGTCCTGCGGCAAGCAGCTCGTCGGCGTAGCGCGTGTAGAACGAAAGGCGATCGCTTTGACGATAGGGACCGTGCGGGCCGCCGACGTCCGGGCCTTCGTCCCAATGCAAACCGAGCCACTGCAGCGCTTCGAGGATCGCACGTTCGGATTCCGGCGTGCTGCGCGCGCGGTCCGTGTCCTCGATGCGCAAGATGAATTGGCCGCCGTTGCGCTTTGCGAACAAATAGTTGATCAGGGCGACGAAGGCCGTGCCGACGTGCGGGTCGCCCGTGGGCGACGGCGCGAGGCGGGTGCGAACGCTCACGAAGTTTGGTTTAGCCGACCAATTGGCGGCGCTTGCCGCACTCGCGCTCGACGAACGACACGATGTTCGCAAGCGGGGCACCCGGCGTGAAAATCTCGCGCACGCCGCGTTTTTTCAAATCGGCGGCGTCGTCGGCCGGAATCGTACCGCCGCCGAAAAAGACGACGTCGCCCGCACCTTGCGCTTGCAAGGCGTCGAGCACGGCCGGAAAGAGCGTCATGTGCGCGCCGGAAAGGATCGAGAGGCCGATTCCGTCGGCGTCTTCTTGAATCGCGGTCGCGACGATCTGTTCGGGCGTCTGGAAGAGACCGGTATAGATCACTTCCATGCCGGCGTCGCGCAAGGCTCGCGCGATCACCTTCGCACCGCGATCGTGACCGTCGAGGCCCGCCTTCGCGACGATCACGCGCAGGGGTCGTTCGGTTGGCATCGCGAGGAGGTTTCTCCGAACGGCCCCGCGACCCCACCCGGACCCCTGGGAACCGAGCAAGCGCCGTTGCCGTTTTCCGGCGCCGCGTGATAGGTTCTGTGAAGATATCATGCTGTCGCTCACCGATTGGCTGGACCGCCGCCCGTACAAAGAGCGCTTCGACGGCCGCTTCCGCCAGAAGATGACCCCGCAGCGCAAGCACGGGATCACCGCCGGCCGCATCTTCTCGCTGCTGTACGAGTGGGGCTCAGACATCGGCGACACGGCGGTGGAGTGGCGCGTTTACCTCGACGACGACACGACGCTTCTACCCCACGTGTCGTTCTTCAGACACGAGCGCCTTGCCGGTCTCACGGAAGACGAGCGGGAACGGCCGCGGCTCGCACCCGACATCGCGGTCGAAATTCGCTCGCCAAAGGCCCGGCAACGCTCGATCCTGCGCAAGACCGAGCTCTATCTCTGGTTCGGGACGACGTTCGTTTTGAACGTGGACACGGACGAGCGAACGATCACCGTGGATGACGCGGACGGTTCGCGGACCTTGCGAGTAGGGGAAACGATAGGACATCCGGCGTTTCCCAGCCTAGCGATCGCGGTCGCCGACGTCTTCTCGCCTCTCGAACGCGGAAAACTCCGCCCGCAGTAGACGCCCCTCAGGCGCCGAGGTGCGCGAGCAGCCAGGCGCGGCGGTCTTCGTGCACCGCCTCGCTCTCGAGCGCGTGATCGGTCGGATAGGACTTGAACGTTCGATCGCGATTGGGCATGGCGTTGCGCAGCGCGATGCCGGTCGCGCGCGCCACGTATTCGTCGTTCTGTCCGAATTGCAGCAGCGTTGCGCTTTGCTTTCCGCGCACGAGCCACGCCGGCAAATCGAAAACGCTCATGGACGCGACGTACGATGCGATGTCTGCCGGCGCGCGTCCGAGCAAATACCACTCCCAAAACGAGAGGGTCGGCGCCACCAGCACCGCGTAGCGCGGACGCTCGTCCACGGCGAGCAGCAACGCGCCGTCCATCGCGCCAAAGTCGTGCCCCACGTAAGCAATGCGCATCGTGTCGACGCCCGGTACCGTTTCCAAACAATCGAGCGCGCGCCGTAACGTAACGACTTGCGCGATCGTGTCGGCGTAATCCGTCGCCGGCGCGCGATTGTTCGCGAACCAATTCTGTTGCGACCACGGCATGTCCACGAGCAACGAGACGACGCCGTGCTTGGCGAGTTCGCGGGCATCGCTTGCGAACTCCGTGTGATTCGTCGTCGCGGGTTCGCCGAGCCAATGCACCCAGAGAACGGCGGCCGCGCTTTTGGGCGCCGGCGGCGAAATCAGCACGCCGCCCGACATCGTTTCGCCCGGCGCACCAAAGGCAAGGGCCGTTCCCTGCGCCGCGTCGTACGCCGGATGCGCGCACGCTTCGGCGCGCACGGGCTTGTACGCAAACGACGGGGCACTTGCGGGCGACGCGCCCAGAAGGCCGAGCGCGGCCGCTGCCGCGGCGGCGATCCATAGGGTTGCTTTTTTCAAAATGACGCGCGCTCGCGATAGCGCCCGAACACTTCGACCATCGCCTCGACGATTTCGCCTTCGGTGGCAAGCGCGTTGACCGCCTCGACGAGCGGCGGCATGACGTTTTGCGATTCGTCGCGACACGCGCGTTTGAGTGAAGCGAGCGCCGCTTCGACCTTCGTCCCGTCGCGACCGGCACGGACCTCGGCCACGGCTTGCGCCTGGCCGCGTTCCATCGCTTCGCCGATCTTAAGCAGGTCCATCGGAACCTCTTCGTCGTCTTTGGCAAACGCGTTGACGCCGACGATCACGCGATCTTTCGTTTCGAGCGAACGCTGGTAGCGATACGACGCATCGGCGATCTCGTGTTGGAAGAAACCGGCCTCGATCGCTTCGATCACGCCGCCGTACTCTTCGATCTGGCGGAAATACTCTTCGGCCTGCTTTTCCATTTCGTCCGTCAGCGCTTCGACGAAGTACGAGCCGCCGAGCGGGTCGATGACGTTGGTGACGTTCGTCTCGTAGGCAAGCACCTGTTGGGTGCGCAGCGCGATCTCGACCGATTTTTCGGTCGGCAGCGCGAGTACTTCGTCCATCGAATTCGTGTGCAACGACTGCGTGCCGCCGAGCACCGCGGCCATCGCCTCGAACGCAACCCGCACGATGTTGTTCTCGGGCTGCTGCGCCGTCGCGCTGCAGCCGGCGGTCTGGGTGTGAAAGCGCAAAGTCCACGAGCGCGGATCCTTCGCGCCGTACTTGTCGCGCATCCGCCGCGCGTAAATACGGCGCGCCGCGCGGAACTTGCAGATCTCTTCGAAGAAATCGATGTGCGAGTTGAAAAAGAACGAGAGGCGCGGTGCAAACGAGTCCACGTCCATGCCGGCCTTCATTGCGGCCTCGACGTACGCAAAGCCGTCGGCCAAGGTGAAGGCGAGTTCTTGCGCCGCCGTCGAGCCCGCTTCGCGAATGTGATAGCCCGAGATCGAGATCGTGTTCCAGCGCGGCATCTCGGCCGTGCAGAACTTCATCATGTCCACGATGATGCGCACATGAGGGCGCGGCGGAAAGATCCATTCTTTCTGCGCGATGTATTCTTTGAGGATGTCTGCTTGAAGCGTGCCCCCCAGTTTCGCGCGCGGAATGCCCTTTGCTTCGGCGGTCGCGATGTATTGTGCGAGCGCGATCGCCGCGGGCCCGTTGATCGTCATCGAGGTCGTGATCTCGCCGAGATCGATGCCGTTGAAGAGAATCTCCATGTCGCGCAGCGAGTCGATCGCGACGCCGCACTTGCCGACTTCGCCGCGCGCGAGCGGGGCGTCGGAATCGTAACCCATCAAGGTCGGCATATCGAAAGCGACCGAGAGCCCCATCTGCCCTTGCGACAACAGGAAATGATAGCGTTCGTTGGTCTGCTTGGCGTTGCCGAAACCGGCGAATTGCCGCATCGTCCACAGCCGGTCGCGATACATGCCGGCGTGGATGCCGCGCGTGTACGGAAACTCGCCGGGCATGCCGAGGTCGCGCACGAGGTCGAGGTGCGCGACGTCCTCGGGTCCGTAGAGCGGCTTGAGCGGAAGATCGGAGATCGTGCGGTCGACGGCGCCCGACCCCGGGTCGTGACGGCGCGAGGTGCGCGAATGCCAGCGCTGCTCCCAGCGCGCGCGTTCTTCTTCATAGTCCGCGGACGGCTGGCCGCCGAGGCCGCTCGGCCGCTCGATCATTTTCGCCATGCCGGGCGGTTCGACGTTCGCGGAGCTAACTCCCAACAAGAGGCCGGCGGCGGCGCGCTCTAGCGGAAGAGCGCGCGGGCTGCCGGTTCTAAGCGAAGCCGTTCGTAGCGCGACGTTCGCACATGCATCGGCTCGGGTCGGCTCGCGGTGGCGAAATGACCCAGCCACGCATCGACATCTGCGGCCTCATTGCAAACGCCCGTGACGACGAACGACGGCTCACCCTCGCGGACGGGCAATCGCGGAAAGTCGTTCGGCCGCTCTTCCGTCACGAAGTACGCGATACGCGACGAGCACCGCTGGAGTTTCGGCAGTACCTCCGTTTCAAACGCCGTAAGAAACGCCTGGTCGGCCGGTCCGTCCAGCGTGAAAATTGCGACGCCGACGACCGAGGCAGAGGCCTCGGGAAACGACGGCGCCGGGCGGCTCAAGCCGCTCACATCGAAACCGCTGTGCGCCCGGGCCGGACGTAACAACAGCACGTTGTCGGAGTCGAGGATGGTATCGTTCGCCGCCGCGCGATGAGTTTTCCACACCGATGACTCGACGTAGAACGCGTGCAACGCGCCTGCCCGCGATTCCATCCGATCGAACCCGCGGAACCACACGAAGGCGTCAGGGTCGTCCAGATCGCGGTAGTGGCCGATGGCGGTCATCCCGCGCTCTTCCTGCGTTTCGATAAACTCGCGATCGAAGAGCGCGATCAGATCGTCGCGCCGGCCGGGCTGCATGACATACCGGCGCAACTCGACCGACGCGAACATCCCTATAAACCCTTGACGGTCGCGCGCCCCGGCGCGATCTGCGCGGACGGCGAATCGTCGTCCGCAGGCGGCAACGCTTCCCGCAAGGGCGCCAGCAATTTCGCCGCCGTCTCGTACGGGTCGTCGCCGCGCCGAACGTTTTCGTCGAGCGCGGCCTCGATGCGCGACTCCACGCGGCGCTGGAGTTCGCCCATGACGAGCGCGCGCACGCGGTGCGCGAACGCGGCGCGTCGCTTGCCCGCGAGATCGCCGCTCTCGCGCAAATACGCATCGTGCGCGAGGATCGCGTCCCACAGCTCGCCGATGCCGACGCCTTCATCTGCCTGCGTCGAAACGAGCGGCGGCACCCAACCCGAAAAATCGAGCATCTCCATCATCGAGCGTATCTCGCGGCGCAACACGAGCGCCATTGGGTGGTCGGCCTTGTTGACGACGAACACGTCGGCCACTTCCAGAACGCCCGCCTTGAGCAGTTGCACGGAATCGCCGCTGCCGGGTTGCATCGCGACGATCGTGGTATCGGCGAGTTCGGCGATCTCGATCTCGGACTGGCCGACGCCGACCGTTTCGATCAAAATGACGTCTTTGCCGAAGGCGTCCATGAACGCGACGGCGTCGCCGGTTGCGCCGGCGAGGCCGCCCAAATGCCCGCGACTCGCCATCGAGCGAATGAAGACCTCGGGATCGACGAAATGTTCGGTCAACCGAATGCGGTCGCCGAGAATCGCGCCGTGCGAAAAAGGCGAGCTGGGATCCACCGAAACGACGCCGACCGACTTGCCCGCGGCGCGTGCCGTCTTCACGAGCGCGGACGAGAGCGTAGACTTTCCGACCCCGGGCGGCCCCGTGAGACCGATCGTCAGCGCGCGGCCCGTCCGCCCGAACAGCGCGTGCATGAGCGCGGCGCCCGCGCCGGATTCCGCGCGACTGATGGCGCGCGCGAGCCCGCGCTGATTGCCCGCTTCGAATAACGCGAGGATCTCTCGATCGCGCTCCGTCATTGCGCCGCGCTCGGGGCGGCAGCGAGGCGGCACCGCTCCCGCCACGCGTCGCGGGCCCCGGCGAGTCCGGCGATCGCGCTGACGGTCATCACGGCTGCGGCTAATCCTGAGAACAGCGCCCAGCCCGAGATGCCGTTCGCAAGGGTCCCCAAGAACAGCAGCCACAGGATGAGCGCGTTCAACAGCGACGCGACCGCCAAGAACAGCAGGCGTGCCACCTCCGACGAAGCCGCAAGGTGCGCGCGATGCGGCGCCTCACGTTCGATGTGCTCCACGTAGCGCCGGCGGTAGGCGAAGTATTTTTGGAAAAAGTGCTCGCGCATGGGCGGGGTCGGGTTTCGGCGGCGGTCACCTCTTTGCCGTCCGAGCGGGACGCGATACTCCCCCGGCCAATGTTCGCGGGCTATGAATTCGACGGGATACTACCGTTTTGCAACGGTCGCGGCCGATGCAATCGTCTTTGTCTGTGAAGACGACCTCTGGTCGGTTCCGCGCGCGGGCGGCGTTGCACGGCGGCTGACGACGAGTCAAGGCGAGCTTTCGACGCCGCGACTGTCACCCGACGGCACGCAGATCGCCTTCGTCGCGCGCGAGGAAGGGCAGCCCGAAGTCTACGTGATGCCCGCAGCGGGCGGCGCGGCTCGCCGGCTCACGTTCCTCGGCAGCGACGTCTGCATCGTCAGCGGCTGGACGCCCGACGGAGCCAGCATCCTCTTTGCGTCCGACGGCGCCTCGCCGTTCTCAAAAGAAACGCAGGGCTTTCGCGTCGGCCGCGAGGGCGGGAAGCCGCACGCGCTTGCGCTCGGCCACGTGCGAACGCTGTCGCAAAACGCGCGCGGCCGTTTGGTGCTCGGACGCAACAACGACGACCCCGCGCGCTGGAAGCGCTACCGCGGCGGGACCGCGGGCGACCTGTGGGTCGAGCACGACGAGGGCCGTTTCGAGCGGCTGATCTCGCTCAAGGGCAATCTCGTGTGGCCGATGTGGATCGGGGAACGCATCTACTTCGTTTCGGATCACGAAGGCATCGCAAACGTGTACTCGGTGGATGCCGAAGGCGCCGGCCTGCACCGCCACACGCACGAAACCGAGTACTTCGTTCGCTTCCCGTCGACCGACGGCACGACCGTCGCCTACACGGCTGGGGGCCGCATCTACACGCTCGACGTCGCCTCGGACGTCGTAACCGCAGTGGACGTTGTCGCGCCTTCGACGGCGACGCAGACGATGCGCCGATTCGTGGACGTGATCGACGGTCTCGAAGATTTCGCGCCGAGTCCGGGCGGTACGGCGTTAACGCTCGTCTCGCGCGGCCGTCCGTTTTCGATGCCGCTCTGGGAAGAAGCGGTTGTCGAGCACGGCGCGGGCAGCCGGGTGCGCTATCGCGCGGCCGAATGGCTCAGCGACGGCGAACGTTTCGTTTGCGTCAGCGATGCCGGCGGCACCGAGCGTCTCGAGATTCGCAACGCCTCGGGCGACGGTGAGGCCGAGATCGTCACGCACGACGACATCGGGCGCGTCACCGAACTTGCGACTTCGCCGACCGCAGACGTCGCCGCGGTGGCGAACCACCGGAACGAACTGCTGCTCGTGGACTTGCGCGCAAAGACCGTGCGCACGATCGACAAGAGTCCGGCCTCGCGCATGCACGATCTGGCGTTTTCGCCCGACGGCCGCTGGCTCGCATATTGTACGGCGGTCAGCGTCGGAGGAGTGGCTGCGAACGCCGACACCGCGATCATCCGTATCGCAAAGGTCAAGTCGGGCGCCGTGCACGACGTCACTCCGCTCATGCGCGAAGATCGCGCGCCGGCCTGGGATCCCGACGGAAACTACCTGTACTTCATTTCGACGCGCGACTTCAACCCGGTGTACGACGCCCTGCAATTCGACTTGAGCTTTCCGCAAGCGTCGCGTCCGTTCGTCGTAACGTTGCGGGCCGACGTGCCTTCGCCGTTCGTACCCAAGCCGTCGCCGATCCATAAAGATAAGCCGCACGACGAGGACGCGCACGACAAGAAGCGCGACGACCGCCCCGCACGGATCGAAATCGAGTTCGACGGTATTCAGGGACGCATTTTGGGCTTTCCCGTGGACGAGGGCAACTACGCGCAGATCGTGGCGGCGAAAGGCCGCGCGCTCTTCACGCTTTTTCCGGTCAAGGGCATCAAGCCCAAGGGCAACGACTGGAGCAGCGAAGACGAGGTCGGGACGCTGCTCGCCTACGACTTCGACCAGCAGCGCACGGCGACGCTGGAACGCGAGATCGGCGACATGCGCCTTTCGGCCGACGGTCGCACCCTGGTATACACGTCGCGCGATCGTATGCGCGCGATCGACGCGCTCGGCGAGCTGCCGGAGAGCGACGACGATCAACGCATGCCCAACGATCAGCCGGGCCGCCGTTCGGGCTGGCTCGATCTTCATCGCGCGAGCGTGCTCGTCGAACCGCGCGACGAGTGGGCGCAGATGCTCGACGAAGCGTGGCGGATGCAAACCGAGCAGTTCTGGGATCCGACGATGTCGGGCATCGACTGGAACCTCGTGCGCGAACGGTACAAGAAACTGCTCCCGCTCGTGCGTACGCGCGCGGAGCTTTCCGACGTTATGTGGGAGATGCTCGGCGAACTGGGGACGTCGCACGCCTACGAAATCGGCGGCGACCATCGCCGGCCGCCGAACTACCGGCGCGGATTCTTGGGTGCGGATCTCGTTTGGGACGAGCAACTCGAGGGATACCGGATCGAGAAGATCTATCGCGGCGACTCGTGGAATCGCGACGAGGATTCGCCGCTCGCCGAGCCGGGCGTCAACCTGCGCGAAGGCGACGCGATCGTGGCCATCGGCGGACGCCCGCTGACGCGGGAAATCTCACCTGACGAATTGCTCGTCAACGCGGCCGAACGCGAAGTCCAGTTGACCGTCTGCTCGCGCAAGCGCGATCGCCGGCGCGTCGTCGTCCGCGCGCTCAGGGACGAGCGCATGCTGCGCTACCGCGCTTGGGTGGACGACAACCGGCGCTTCGTGCACGCGCGCACGGGCGGCCACGTGGGCTACGTGCACATCCCCGATATGGGACCGTGGGGCTTCTCGGAATTCCATCGCGGCTTCTTGTCGGAGTTCAACCGCGACGCGCTGATCGTGGACGTGCGCTACAACCGCGGCGGACACGTCTCCCCGCTGTTGCTCGAAAAACTCGCGCGCAAACGCGTCGGGTACGACGTTTCGCGCTGGGGACCGCCCGTGCCGTATCCGCCCGAATCCGTGGCCGGCCCGATGGTCGCGCTCACGAACCAATTCGCGGGTTCGGACGGCGACATCTTCAGCCACTGTTTCAAGCTCTACAAGCTCGGGCCGCTCGTCGGCAAACGCACGTGGGGCGGCGTCGTCGGCATCAATCCGTACCACCGTCTGGTGGACGGGACGATCACCACGCAACCCGAGTTCTCGTTCTGGTTCGTGGACGTCGGCTGGCGCGTTGAGAACTACGGAACCGATCCGGACTTCGACGTGGACGTCGCGCCGCACGATTCGCGGGCCGGCGCGGATCCCCAGATGGAAAAGGCGCTCGATCTCGTCGCGCAATTGACCGCCGGAACCAACGGCAAGCCGCAATTCGACGGCCGGCCGTATTTGGGCATTCCGACGGAGCTCGTCACGACGACGTAGCTGCGGCTACTTTCCCCAGAAGACGACGAGCGCGATGGCGGCGGACGCCATCGCCCCGGTCGTGAGCCAGCCGAGGACGCTCGTGACCGGGCCGTTCGTGGATTGTCCCATGATCTTGCGATTGCCCGAGACGATCATCAAGACGGCGAGCACGACCGGTGCGAGAAATCCGTTGATGACGGCCGTCCAGAACAACGCGTCCACGGCTTTGATGCCGAGAAAGTTCATCCCGACGCCGACAAACGTCGAGAGTACAATAACCCAGTAAAACCGCGGCGCTCGTCCAGGGTGTTCGCTGAGCCCGACCTTCCAGCCGAAGGCGCCGCCCAGCGCGTACGCCGACGATGCCGTCAGCACCGGAACGGCAAGCGCGCCGGCGCCGATCATGCCGGCGGCCAGCAGCCACTCCGCCCAGCGGCCTGCGAACGGAACGAGCGCCTTCGCAGCGTCCGCAGCGGTTTCGATATGATGCTGACCGTGGACGAAGAGCGTTGCCCCGGTCGTGAGGATGATGAAATACATGACGAGGTTCGAGAAGAGCATGCCGACGCAAATATCGAGCAGCGCGAAGCGCTTTTCATTCTTGGTCGTGCCGCGCCGCTGGCGAAGAGCAGCGCGCCCGAGCGCTTTGTCTTCTTCGACTTCTTGTGCGGCCTGCCAAAACAGCATGTACGGTGAGATCGTCGTGCCGAGGATGGCGACGAGCGTCATCAAGTAGTCCGACTTGAAGGAAATGTGCGGAATGAGGGTCGCATTGAGAACCGCGTGCCAGTCGGGGTGCGCGAAGAACGCCGCTGCGACGTAGGCGAACAGCGATAACGTAAGCCACTTGAAGATGCCGGCAATCGTGCGGTACGAGCCCCAGATCTGGAGCGCCAGCAGCGCCGCGCCGATCGGAATGACGAGCGTGGCCGGGGGAATCTTCGGGACCAGCAGGTTCAGGGAGGCCGCGATCGCGCCGATGTCGGCGCCGGCGTTGATGGCATTCGCCGCCACGAGCAGCGTGGCGACCGTGATGACGACGGGATGCGGATAGTTTCGCCGCAGCGTCGCCGCGAGGTCCTCGCCCGTCGTGAGGCCGATCTTCGCAGAAATGTACTGCACGGCAGCCATGAGCGGCACCGTGATCGGCGCGAGCCAGAGCGTCGCATAGCCGAACTGAGCGCCCGCGACGGCATAGGTACCGATTCCCGACGGGTCGTCGTCTGAAGCCCCGACGATTATCCCGGGCCCGAGAATGCGCAAAAATTTGAGCCCCGGGTTGGGCTCATCCGCCCGGGCCGTCTCCCGGGACCCAAGCTCGCTTGCCGGCACGCTCGCGGCGCTCGTCTTTTTCTTCCGCTTCGGCTCGGCCATCCAGCGCCAAGTACCCCGGTGGGGTATATGTTAAGCGGAGGCTTGCCCGCCGGGGTGACGCCCGTCCTTGACGCCTTCAGGTGCCACCTGGTATGCTCGGCTCGCCGAAGCAGGGTCCCCGGACCCTCACCGGATGCCCTCGGGCACTCCGGTCGCACTCAGGAAGCCGCCGGTAGGCTCGTCTTGCGTGGGATTGCTTCGGCGTCGCCACGTTTTTTGTTTTGAGGAGACTTTGCCATAGCACGACCGCTCCGAATCAACGACCAGATCCGCATCCGGCAAGTCCGCGTCATCGATGACGAAGGGAACCAACTCGGCGTCATGCCGACGGAAAACGCCCTCGCACTGGCCCGACAAAAGGGATTAGACCTGATCGAGGTGTCGCCGACAGCGATGCCGCCGGTGTGCCGGATCAGCGACTACGGCCGTTTGAAATACGAGCAGTCGAAAAAAGACAAAGACGCTCGCAAAAAACAGAAGAACTGGGAACTCAAGGAAGTCAAACTCCGCCCGAAGATCGAGACCCACGACTACGAGACGAAAGCCCGCATGGCCGAACGTCTCTTGCTCGACGGGGGCAAAGTCAAAGTCACGATTATGTTCCGCGGACGCGAAATCACGTACACGGGTTTTGGAAAGAAACTGCTCGACCGGATGGCCGCCGACATGGCGCCGATCGCGTCGGTCGAACGCGACGCGAAACTCGAAGGCAAGAACATGTTCATGATTCTCGCGCCTCGCCCGGTACCGAGCGGACCGCCGAAATTCACGAGCCTCCTTCACCCGGAAAAAGCCGCCGACGGCGTTAAAGCACCCGACGCCGAGAAACTGTCCGAAGCCGAACCAGAAACTGAACACGAAACCGAAACCGAACTCGAACCGGAACCCATGTCAGAGCCCCAAGGAGCCGTCTCAAGTGCCTAAGATCAGGACCCATCGCGGAACCGCGAAGCGCGTGAAAGTCAGCGCCAACGGGAAGGTGACGCACCGCCATCAATTCAGCGGCTGCGGTCACATTCTCAGCAAGAAGACGCGCAAGCGCAAGCGCAAGTTCCGTAAAGACCAGGCCACGTTCGCCGGCGACTTGCGTCGCTTTGCGGCGCACATTCCGTACCTTCTATAGGAGCGCCGATCCATGGCACGCATAAAACGAGGACTCAACAAGATCAAGCATCGCCGCAAGGTGATGAAGCTGGTCAAAGGCTTCCGGGCGGCTCGCAGCCGCAATTACCGGGTTGCAAACGAAGCGTTGCTGCATTCGCTTTCGTACGCCTATCGCGACCGCCGCGTGCGCAAGCGCGACTTCCGCTCGCTCTGGATCGCCCGCATCAACGCAGCGGCCCGCCGTGAGGGGCTCACGTATTCCCGTTTGATCGACGGTCTGAAGAAAAGCGGGTATACCTTGAACCGGAAGATGCTTGCCGAGCTCGCCGTGAGCGACCGGGCGGCTTTCGACTCGCTCTTGGCAACCGCCAAAAAGCAACTAAACGGCTCCTCAACGAGTTCTACGGTATAGCCAGCCAGCGCGCTCTTCGATTCGAAAGCGGAAATGAGTTTATGAACGCCACACTCGGTCAGACGCGTCCCGCCAAACGCGATTACGTCGTCGGCTTTACCCTCCTCGTCATCCACCTCGGAGCGCTGGCGGCCTTGGTCCCGGCGTTCTTTTCTTGGCAGGCGATCTTCGTCGCACTAGGTTTGTACTTAGCAACGGGTTTCGGCATCACGCTCGGCTATCACCGGCTACTCACCCATCGCAGCCTCGCGCTCTGGAAGCCGCTCGAATACGCGATTTCGATCCTTGGCGTTCTGGCGTTCCAAGGCGGTCCGATCGAGTGGGTCGCGACGCACCGCATTCACCATGCGAATTCGGATACCGAAGGCGATCCGCACGATTCGAACCGCGGCATGCCGTGGGCGCACTTCGAGTGGCTCTTCCGCAAGAATCAGGCGCGCCCGATGCCCGCGGAACGCGAACGCTGGGTCCCCGACCTGTACAAAGAGCCGTTCTATCCCCTCCTCGAAAAGTATCACGTGCTGTTTCAGCTCGCGCTCGGGGTCGTGCTCTTCCTCGTCGGCGGCTGGTCGTTCGTCGTGTGGGGCATCTTCGTGCGGCTCGGGTAT